>CBDUPM010000461.1:0-2997 GCA_965369105.1 uncultured Bacteroidales bacterium
CTGAAATCCCTTAATCCCAGGTAATGCATTACTTTCATGGCTCCCTGTATGCCTTTCTTGGTAACGGAGCGATCAAGGTATAAACTCTTGCCCCCTTCAAAAAGCAGAACTTTTTTATCAAGTTTTACCATGGATTCCCTGAAAGATTTTTCTTTGTTTTTGGATAAAATAATAAAGTCGGAACCAAAAGCTTTGGCTAATTCAAGACTTTCTGCATCACTTGCATCTATTCGTATTTGAGGATGATTAAAACGCTGGCCCCCTCCGGTATGAAAATCAATGCAATAATCCACATGAGGAACTATTTCCGTCATCATATGATAAGCAAATCTGCTTGCCAGCGATCCTCCCTTTGAACCCGGAAATACCCGGTTTAGATCCCTTCCGTCAGGAAATTGCCTGGTTTGATTTAAAAATCCAAAAACATTCAGAACCGGTATGCAAATTATGGTACCGGATTCAGGTTTATGAAGACCTTTTTTAATAATTTGCCTGATGATCTCCACCCCGTTTACCTCGTCCCCATGAATACCCGCATTTAACAGTAAACAGGGACCTTTCTTCAAACCTTTGGATACAATTATAGGCACCTCAATCTTTGTACGGGTGTGTAAACGGGCAATGTCCATTTCAAGGCTCACAGATTGACCGGGAAGAATTCTTTTATTCAGTATTTTAGTAAGCTCAGACATGTCTTTCTACATAACGGATAATAGTTCTCGCAATATCTTTACCTGTGGCTTTTTCAATCCCTTCAAGTCCGGGGGAAGAATTCACCTCAAGGATCAGGGGACCTCGGTCAGACTGTAACATATCAACCCCGGCTATTCCCAATCCCATTATCCTTGCGGCTTTGATTGCAGCATTTTCTTCATCTTCTGAAAGTTCAATAATTTCTGCAGTACCTCCCCGGTGAAGATTCGACCTGAATTCACCTTTTTTAGCCTGCCTTTTCATTGCTCCAACAACCACACCATCAACTACAAATGCTCTCAAATCGGCTCCTTTTGCCTCTTTTACAAATTCCTGGATTATGACCCTTGCCTGCAAACCGTTAAATGCTTCAATTACCGATTCTGCTGCATTGTCATTTTCAGCCAATACCACACCCAGACCCTGTGTTCCTTCAAGTAGTTTGATTACCAGGGGTGCGCCACCTACATTTTGAATCAATTCCTTGACATTCCTGGAGTAATTTGTGAAAACGGTCTTGGGTAATCCAAGGTTTGCCCTGGATAGAATTTGTAAGCTTCTCAGTTTATCACGGGAACGCATTAATGCCTGTGATTCAATGGCTGTAAATACTTTCATCATTTCAAATTGCCTGACAACAGCTGTTCCGTAAAAGGTAACAGAGGCCCCAATCCTGGGTATAACGGCATCCACATTGTTTAGAATCTCTTTATTAAAACTGATTTGCGGATTTTTCTTTTCTATAATTATATCACATTTGGAGTGATCCACAACAAGCATTTCATGTTTCCTGCTTTTTCCTGCTTCTACGAGTCTTTTTGTAGAATAGAGATTTTGATTTCTTGATAATACGACAATTTTCATTTATTTGGATTTTATTTTATGTTTATAAGACAGGTTGGTCCTGGAGGTATCAACAATGAATTTCCTGGATAAAAAATTCCTTCCAAGAAGAACCGGGAACTTCATGGCACTTCTTTCTGTCAGATTTATTTCAATAGGGTATACTTTATCAAAAAGAATAATTTCTGTACTCACAACAATTCTGTTTTCTGCCATTCCATTGGAACTCTTTACCGTTTTTTCGTAGAATTCATCAAAAGTTATTATCCTGTCGTGAAACATTTCATGCTCAGGATCAAGTAATTGGCATTTAAGAACCTGGTCTTCAATTTCTATTTTATGACAATGTAAACTGGAGGTAAATGCCCCGGTATCAATTTTTACCGGGATATCAAATAATTTTAATTTCGGGAAATCCACTATGTCTGTCCTTCCCAGTGTAATTTTCATAATCTGTATCAGTTGCTGTTAATCATCCAAAAGCAAATTTTCACCGAAGCTAATCTTTTTATCATATTTGCAAAAGCGAATTGAGCGGATAAAGTTAATTTCTTTTTTTATTGAATTAAGAATTCAAACAATATAAGAATTTTAATTTTTGTTCAATTTAATTTTTTAGCGAGGTTTTTTTATTTATTATGTTTCAAAAATACGAAAAGTAATATGGACTGGATTTATTATGAACTCTGGTTTTCATTTTAATTCAAGTTGTTAAACTATAAGTATGAAAGTAGCAGGAGTTGACGGATGCAGAAAAGGCTGGATTATTATCCGGAACCGGAAAGATGAGATAGATTTCCATATCCATAAAAGCTTTTCTGAATTAATGGACATGAATCAGGATTTAGACCGGATATTCATTGATATACCATTGGGCTTGCCCGATAGATCGAATCCCCGGACGATCGAAAAAATTCTGAGAAAAGAATTAAAGTCAAAAGCTTCCAGTGTATTCAATGTTCCGGTCAGAGATGCTGTATATGAAACTGCTGATAAAAAAGCCCGTGAAATAAATATCGAACAGACGGGTAAAAGTCTTTCGATACAATCATTGAATATCAGAAATAAAATAAAAGAAGTAGATTTATTTCTATTATCCACAAGTCCAGGGATCGAAATTTATGAATCCCATCCGGAATTTGTATTTTCCAGGCTGAATCCGGCACGGGAAATTATTTTTACAAAAAAATCAACAAAGGCAGGTGCTGATGAAAGATTGAAAATTTTAGAGAATTATGAAAAAGGGGTCCGTTTCCTGTTAAGAAAAATAGAAAGGGAAACGCTTAGAAAGGATGTCAGAAGAGATGATATTCTGGATGCATTTTGTCTTTTTACATCCAATAAACTGGCCGGAAAATCAAATATTTCATTTCTAAAGGATAATCCCGTTCAAAAGATCAGGGGAAGAGAAATTAAAATTGCTTACCATTCTTCCTGATAAAGACACTTTTTTATAAGATT
>CBDUPM010000462.1:0-2990 GCA_965369105.1 uncultured Bacteroidales bacterium
ACGAACTATATATTGCAGCAGCAAATTGTGTGTATATATTTAATACTAAATCAGAAAGATTTGAGTTAATCCCCTATCCGAAATCAGCTTCAAATATAAACGGTGTTATTTCCAGTTTCAGTATGCTCAGGGATAATATGGGCAAGCTCTGGATCGGTACGAATCCGGGTTGTATCCAGGTCGATCTTCAAAAGAAAAATGCCATTTTCTTATATCAGGACGAAAGTACTGAGATTTTCACAGGCGGACCTACAACCGGAATTTCACAGGACAAATATGGGTATATCTGGCTTGGAAGCTCTTTGGGACTAACCCGGTTTAATCCAAAAGACAGCACATCGATAAAGTTTAATCATCACCCGAATAATCCTGAGGGCCTTGCTGCACACAATATTACATCCGTTTTAGCCGACAAAAAGGGCAATATATGGATTGGACATCGTAATGCCGGAATAAGTAAAATGGAGGCAAAGGACATAAAGGAGGAAAAAATAAATCCCGATTCGGTAAAATTCAAGCATTTCTCCCGGAAAAACGGACTTCCCGATCTCCATATTGGTTCTTTGGCCGAGGATAAATCCGGAAATATTTGGATCTCCACACAAAGGGGATTGGCTATGCTTCATCCTGCTACTGAGAAAATAAGGGTTTATAACAAAAAGGACGGAATTCAGTTGGGATACTTCGATAGTAACTTCTTTGTTAACCCTGTCAATGGAAGAATATATATCGGAGGCGATAATGGCCTGGTTTCATTTATCCCTGAGACGATGCCTGTGAATGAGTTTATCCCGCCGGTTGTGCTGACAGAATTTCGCCTGCATAATAAGACTGTAAGCATTTCAGATACAACATTACTTAAGAATTCCATAAGCTATACTGATAAACTTGATCTGACCTGTAAAGAAAATTTCCTGCTATTGGAATTTGCTGCACTCGACTATACCAATCCTGAAAAGAATCAGTACAAATTCTTCATGGAGGGTGTTGATAGGGATACAGTTTATGCAGGTACAGACCGAACTGCAGAATACCGGAACCTGGCCCCCGGAAAATATACTTTCTGGGTTACTGGTTCAAACAGCGATGGCCTTTGGAATCCCGATGGTACCTCCATTGAT
Organism: uncultured Bacteroidales bacterium; assembly: GCA_965369105.1. GTDB lineage: Bacteria > Bacteroidota > Bacteroidia > Bacteroidales > JAGLSB01. Next base: position 1,122 of record CBDUPM010000462.1, read on the forward strand.
ATTCATATACATCCGCCATGGTACAGATCTGCCGTTGCTCAATCCGGATATCTTCTCATCATGCTGGCTATTGTATTGGGATATGTGAGACTCCGAACAAAACGCCTTAGAAAAGAAAAAATCATCCTGGAAAAGAAGGTTGAAAGACGAACTGCTGAACTCCGAAAAAAGAATGAGCAGATTACGGAAATGGAAGGTCTGAAAACTCAATTTCTTACGGATGTTTCTCATGAAATCCGAACTCCACTTTCTTTAATTACCGGACCTCTCGACAAGCTATTGGAAACTAAATCTCATGATGAAAAAGAAAAATCCTGGCTCAAAATGATCCATAGAAATAGTAAAAGATTATTACAGCTGGTAAATCAATTGCTGGATATTTCCCGCCTTGATGCAGGCAGAATGAAACTGGTCATGGAGGAGGGGGATGTGATCAGACACATAATAATCCTTGCTAATGAATATTTGTCCCTGGCAGAAAGCAGGGAAATTAGATTTGTAATCGATGTTCCGGAAAAGGAACTCCAAACATACTATGACAAGGAAAAGTTAGAAAAGGTCATTTCAAATTTACTGTCCAATGCCTTCAAATTTACACCTGAAAACGGAATCGTTACCTTGCGGGTAAGAATCTTAAACGATCTGGGGGATGAATCTGAATCAAAATTGAGAATCATTGTAGCAGATAATGGTCGTGGGATTCCAAAGGCTGAACATGAAAAGGTTTTTGATCGCTTCTATCGTGCTGAGGGTGAAGTTTATGAAAATTCAGGGGGTACCGGGATAGGCCTGTCTCTTACGAAAGAATTGATTCAACTTATGAAGGGGGAAATTGTACTGAAAAGTGCAAAAAATTCAGGTTCCGTGTTTTTCATTACAATACCCCTGGGAATTAATTGCCTTGAAAAGGATGAATATATATTGAAAGATATTACAAAGGAAACACTAATTCATGAAAATTCAGATGAAGAACAATGCATTCCGGAAATAGATGCGGAAAAATCAGATGATGAGATAGAAATCCTGATTGTTGAAGACAATAAGGAACTCCGGGATTTTATAAATGAAAGTCTATCCCCAAAATATAAAATATCCCAGGCAGAAAACGGCCGGATTGGATTGGATCGTGCCAGGTCCATGATCCCGGATCTTATCATCACCGATGTCATGATGCCGGAAATGGATGGCAAGGAATTTTGCAATACAATTAAAAATGATGAGCTTACCAGTCATATCCCGGTCATCATGCTTACTGCAAGATCGACTGTGGACGAAAAAATAGAAGGATTGAAACTGGGAGCAGATGCCTATATATTCAAACCTTTTAAAACGGAAGAATTGATTGTTCAGATTGATAACCTATTAAAGCAAGGTGATAGGTTGAAAAGAAAATATTCCAATATGATCGGTCTTGACTGGGGTGAAATGAAGCTGTCAACAATCGATGAGATATTTTTAAAAAAGGTGACTGAAATAATATCAGAAAATATGGGTCAATTTGATTTTGATGTCGGTCAGTTACAGGATCAGATGTCAATGAGCCGCACCCACTTTTTCAGAAAAATTAAAGCACTAACAGGAGATTCCCCCGGAAAACTTATACGGGTGATGCGTCTGAAAACTGCTGCTTCCTACCTTGAAAATGGGGGGGATAATATAACCGAGATAGCCTTAAATACCGGGTTTTCAAACCCCTCCTATTTTGCCCAGTGTTTCAAGGAATATTTTGGTAAAACACCGAGCGAGTATAAAAGGGATATTCGAAAATCATTTGAATATAATTAATTACCCTTTTCCTCGCATCCATTTATCGAAATAAAAAGCTTAGGTGAATGAATCCCGGTCCTTCTGGAACAGAATTAGAGAATT
>CBDUPM010000463.1:0-2984 GCA_965369105.1 uncultured Bacteroidales bacterium
GGAAAATAATAATTGCTGAAAAGAATTCGGGGTCGCCATACAATTCATCAATAAAAACAGCATTTTCAAGTAAAAAATTTATAATTTTTATGATTGCTGATTCCGCCTTTTTTGTCACTCTGGCCATTATTGCCAGTGGTTTGCTTTATTATGTAAAAGTACTTTTATTATTACCTGAAGAAAAAGGAACATGGTTTTTAGCCATTATGATAGGATTGTCCCTGGCTTTTTATCCGGTAGTTATTAAAATGGTCAAAAGATTTGGAAAAAAAAGATTGATTATCTCTTCCTTTGTCATTTTTGCATTTCTGTTTTTCTCTGTAATGTTTATGGGGAGAATAGAAATAAATCCCGAGGTATACCTTTATACTCTGGCCGTATTGGCTGCTTTCCCGACAGCGGTCCTGGGGATTCTGCCCTATACGATTATTGCAGATATCTCACAGCAGATCACCCGTGAAAAGAATCTGAAAATAGAAGGAATGTTTTTTGCGGTCCGGACTTTCGGAGACAAATTTGGTCAGACATTAGGGGTAATGATATTTGCCATTCTTACCCTTTACGGAAAAGATCCGGGGAATGACCTGGGAATTCGTTTAAGTGGATTATTAGGAATGGGGATTTGCATCATCGCAACAATTACCTTTTTAAAGTATAAGGAATAAAAAAAGGCAGTGCTTGGAGAAGACTGCCTTAGGTAGTTCTAGTTAGTATGAGAAAAAAGGAGAATCGATCAATTCGGGTAAAGATAATTTTATTTTGAAGAAATACCAATTTATTTTAAGAGGATTTTTTTTATAATTCCCGGTGGTTTAATTATTTATTAAGTTTTTTTTCGTTCTCATAAGAAATATCTATGGAACCACATGAAACAAGGATTGGTAGTTTTACTGATCAGTTTTCGAGAAATTAATTTCAATACAATAACCCTCCGTATAAATGTAGGAATAGTATTCATACGACCAGGCGATGGGAGCGCCGAGCTCTCGTAAATCGCTTAAATATTCAAAAATTGTTCGTCTTGATACTCCAAATCTGCGACTCAGATCGCAGGCGCTTCCCGTACTCCTCGATCTTACCAGGAAATCCAGTCGTTGGATAATTTTTACCGTCCTGATTAAAGACATAAAGTAATTGCTTTTATAGCTTTATGTAAAATCGGTAAAAATCTCGGTATATTAGTTTGAAAAAAAGAAGAATTTATAATTTTTTGAATGTCAAATGATAGGATGTTCCCATCCCTTTCTCAGAATGAATGGAAAATTTTGCTCCTATTAACTCTGAAAATTCCCTCACCATATTCAGTCCTAATCCGGTCCCCTGTTCATGATTGGTACCCGGTGTGCTATTCATGTTGTTCGAATTGAATATCCCGTCGAGTTGAGATTTGTCCATCCCTATTCCTGTATCTTTAATAGTCAGTGTTACAGAATCACCGGAATCTTGAGTACTGAAACTGATATTTCCCTTTTGAGGGGTATATTTTATTGAATTAGAAAGAAGATTCCGAATGATGGTATCAAATATATTGGTATCAGTTTTAATGGTAATTTCCGGAGAGATGCCATTTAAAAGTTCGATATTTTTTTCTTTGGCAATTATAGTATAAAGAGAAATGTTGTTTTTGATACTTTTTTTAAGATTTACCGGGGTCATTTGGCTGCTTAATCCTTTGGTCTGTGATTTTACCCAGTAAAGTATATTGTTTATAAGAAGACTGGTCTTTTCAATGGATTCAAAAACCTGTTTGAGGAATATTTTTTTCTTTTCTTCCGAAATGGTATCATATTCCCTGATTAACAATTCTACAAAACCCCTTATGGCACTAACCGGATTTTTCAAATCATGAGAAATTATGGTAATAAACTGGTCTTTTCCGTAAACCAGGTCCTGGAGCTCCTTTTGAGAGGCAATCAATTCTTCATTTTTTATATGCAGAAGGTTTTGTTGTTTTTCAATTTCAATGTTTTGTTCTTCCAGTATTTTATTGCTTTTTCGTGTTTTCTTTAAAAATGACCAAATGACAATAATAATTACTATTAAAGCGGCAATAACATGAACAATAAGGAGGTAGATAATTTCTCTCTGTTTTTTCAGTGAAGCGATTTCAATGGCATTTTTCTCCTGCATGTATTTAAACTCCACACGGGTCAATGCTTCCGCATTACTTTGTTGAGCTATACTGTCCTTTATATCCATTTGCATTTTTTGGATTGAAAATGCAGAATTAAGATCCTTGATTTGAAAATAGTATTCAGCTAAAAGATTGTATGCCCGTTCCTGGAGAGGGAAAGATTTAATTTCCTTAGCAATTAATAATCCCGAATCCAGGTATGAAATGGATATCTCCGGTCGGTATTCATTTAAATAGCTTTCACCTAATGAAATCATACATTCGGCAATTCCAATATTATCCTTTGTCTGATATGCAAGAATAAGGGATTCACGAAGATATTTCCTGGAAAGCTCCAGGGAGTCAAGCTTCAGGTATAATTCGCCCCGGTTATACAAGGTTATTCCTTCATGTAGTTTACCCCCGAGTTCCCTTGCTAATTTCCCGCTGTATTCAAAAAAATACATAGCAGAGTCATTTATCCCATATTTTTCATAAAAACTACCAAGATTATTAGCACTCACCGAGGAAAGCCATTTATAGCCAATTTTTTCTGATAAATGGAAGGCCCTGGTAAAATACAATTTCGCATTTAAGCTATCATTATAATTACGATAAATAAGGCCTATATTATTATAAGATGCTGCGATGTTATCATAAAACTCTCCTTTTTCAGATAATTCCAAACTTATCATATAATTTTCAAGGGCCTTATCGTATATTCCCATGCCCCAGAATGCATTCCCAATCCCACGGTTTATATCACTTAAGAACCTGACAGAGTCTTTGTTATTATATAATTCCCGGGCTTCCTGTAGTAAATTCAGAGCTTCCGAATACTCAGCAAGCGATACTTTAATCCGGGAATTCT
>CBDUPM010000464.1:0-2983 GCA_965369105.1 uncultured Bacteroidales bacterium
GGATAAATCATTTCTCTTAATAATTACAAATTGCTGTTTGCCAATCTTTCCATATAAGACTGAAGGATTATAACTGCACTAATTTTATCAATATTCTCTTTTTTCTTACGATTGGCTTTTTTCATTCCACCCTCAAACATTGCCCTTGAAGCCAGCATTGAAGTAAATCTTTCATCCTCAAAAACGACAGGAATTTCCGGGTATTTTCTTCTGAAAGCTGTTTCAAACTGCTTTACAAATTTAAACGACTCTGAATCCTTATTGTTCATTTGCTTTGGATAACCAAGCACCAGGGTTTCCACTTTTTCCTTCTTAAAATAGCTATTCAGAAATTCAAAAATTTCATTTGTCCTTACCGTATCCAATCCTCCCGCAATCATTTTAAGTGGATCAGTGACTGCCAGTCCTACTCTTTTTTGACCGTAGTCAATTGCCAGAATTCTTCCCATCATGCAAAATTATAAAAAATGCAGAGAATTCCGCAATTGCCTTCTTTCATACTTCATAAAAAAAGGCCATCCTGCAATTAGGACGGCCTTTCAGGGCTTTAGGTCATTTTACACTATTCGGCAGCATCGTATACTGCAGCAGCCATTCTTTTATAACCGGAAATTCTCCATTTTGCATTTTCTTCTGCAGTTTTGAAAAGAACTTCGGCTTCTTCAGGGAATGACTTCATAAGGGATGTATATCTCACTTCCGATTTCAGGAAGTCCTGGAATAAGCTCCAATCGGGATCTTTGGAATCAAGAACAAATGGATTCTTTCCTTCTGTTTCCAGCGTAGGATTAAACCTCCAGAGTGACCAGTATCCGGCCTCTACAGCTTTCTTTTCCTGTGCCTGGGTTGCTCCCATTCCGGCTCTTAATCCATGGTTAATACAAGGAGAATAGGCAATTATCAGGGAAGGTCCGTCAAATTCTTCAGCTTCCCGGACAGCTTTAAGGTATTGTGACTGACTGGCTCCCATAGCAACCTGGGCAACATAGACATAGCCATAGCTCATGGCCATCACTCCCAGGTCTTTTTTCCTGATTTTCTTTCCTGAAGCAGCAAATTTTGCAACTGCACCAACAGGAGTGGATTTTGAAGCCTGTCCACCGGTGTTGGAATACACCTCGGTATCCATTACCAGAACATTTACATTTTCTCCGGATGCAAGCACATGGTCAAGACCTCCGTATCCGATATCATAGGCCCAACCGTCACCTCCAAATATCCATACAGACTTTTTGATCAGGTATTGTTTCAGATCCATGATTTCCCTGGCTTCGGCTGACTTATCCTTCTTACAGGCATTAATTACCTTCTCACTTGCTATTTTGGAAGCCTCCGCATCATTCATTGCTCCAATCCATTCTTCGAAACTTTCCTTTGCAGCACCTGAAATACCATTCGCAATCCCTTTTTTCATAATATTTGAGATCCGTTCTCTAATGGTATCAACAGCTGTTGCCATACCGAATCCATATTCAGCATTATCTTCAAATAAGGAATTTGCCCAGGCAGGACCCTGTCCGTTATGATTGGCCACATAAGGAGTTGAAGGTGCTGATCCACCATAAATGGACGAGCAACCCGTTGCATTTGCCACCATCATCCTGTCGCCATACAGCTGGGTAATAAGTTTAATATAGGGTGTTTCTCCACAACCGGCACATGCTCCTGAAAACTCGAACAGTGGCTGGGCAAACTGAGAGTTTTTAACGGTTTTCGCTTTTTCCAATAATGTTTCCTTATAAGTAACATTAGCAGCGAAATGATCATATCTTTCTATCTCAGCTTCCTGGCTTCCCAGTGGCTTCATAATAAGTGCTTTATCTTTTGAAGGACAAACATCGGCACAATTACCACAACCTGTGCAATCGAGGGGTGATAACTGGATCCTGTAATTCAATCCTGCAAGGGCTTTCCCATTTGCTTTTACGGTTACCGTTCCTTCCGGAAGTGATTTTGTTTCCTCTTCATCGATAAGGAAAGGACGAATGCAAGCATGAGGACAGACATATGAACATTGATTACACTGGATGCAATTATCTGACTGCCATTCAGGTACATTAACCGCAATACCTCTTTTCTCGTACTGGGTTGTTCCTGCAGGGAAAGTTCCGTCTTCGCGACCCAGAAATGCACTCACAGGAAGGTCATCCCCTTTTTGGAGATTCATTACTTCTGCAACTTCCTTGTAGAAATCGTCTCCTCTTCCTGATGCTCCGGAAGCTTTTTCAACTTCCAGCTTCGACCAGGAGGGATCAACTTTTACCTGTTCAACTTCCCCTCCCTTATCCACTGCAGTATTATTCATTCTAACGATTTCTTCCCCTTTAATTCCAAAGGACTTTACAATGAATTTTTTCATTTCTTTCACTGCCAGATCGTAAGGAATAACATTGGCAATTTTGAAAAATGAAGACTGCATGATTGTGTTGGTCCTGGAACCAAGACCAATTTCCTCTGCAATTTTAGTTGCATTGATAATATAAAAACTGATTTTATGATCAGCCATATATTTCTTCATGCTGTTGGGAAGGCGTTTAACGGTTTCATCCGCACTCCAAATGGAATTTAAAAGGAAGGTTCCACCATCTTTTAATCCACGTAACATCGGATATTTATCAATATAAGAGGGAACATGACATGCTACAAAATCAGGTGTAGTAACCAGATAGGTAGACTTGATAGGCTTATCTCCAAACCTCAAATGAGAAGTTGTCACTCCACCGGATTTTTTAGAATCATAGGCAAAATAAGCCTGGCAATATTTATCGGTGGTTTCACCAATAATTTTGATTGAATTCTTATTTGCACCCACCGTACCATCAGCTCCGATTCCATAAAATTTACCTTCAAAGGTACCCTTGGGAACAACCGAAATATTCGGTCCTAATGGAAGGGAAAGGAAAGATACATCGTCAACTATTCCAACTGTAAACCTGTTTTTTGGTTCTTTCATTTTCAGGTTATCATAGACTCCAATCATCAT
>CBDUPM010000465.1:0-2980 GCA_965369105.1 uncultured Bacteroidales bacterium
ATAGTATAATTGATCCGGCGAACTCCAAAATCCACCACCTCCACCTGTATCCCTTACTTTAATGGCAATTACATTTTTTCCTTCTTTCAGGACCTCTGGTTCTACTTTATAGGATCTTTCTTTTGCATGGGCGTCTTCTGTTTCTCCAACCATAATTCCATTAACATAGCATACATCCCCATCATCAATTTTACCCAGATTTAAGGTGATTCCTCTTTTGACAACTTCCATTGGCAAATCAATTTCCTTTCTGTACCATACTACTCCATCCACTCCATTTAAGCCATTGCTTTCCCATAAACCGGGGACTTCAGCCTCTTTCCAGTATGTCAGGTCAACACTCACTCCAGACCAATCTTCGATTAATATCTGTTCTGTATTATATTTTATATTAAAACTTTTTTCATATTCTTCTATCAAATCTTCTTCTCTTTCAGTAAGTGATTTGGAGTCTGATCCTGTCAAAAACTTTAGCTTTTCATCAAAATCATCTATTCCGGACAGGTAATCAGCGCTCGTCCATGCTTCAATCAAAGTTCCACCCCAGTTAGTGCTAATAAGACCTACAGGCACACCGGTTTCTTTATGGATATGCCTGCCAAAAAAATAACCTACTGCAGAAAAAGAAGGAATTACCTCACTGTTACATTCTGTCCATTGAGTTTTTTTCACATCATCCATCTTACCAAATTGCATATCTTTTTGAATCTGAAGCAATCGTATTTCCGGATAATTCGCATTCGCAATTTCTTCTTCTGCGTTATTGGAATTACTTACTCTCCATTCCATATTTGATTGTCCTGAGCAAATCCATATATCACCAATCAGAATATTTTTTAAGACGATCTTATTCTTTGCTGTAAGTGTCATTTCATATGGCCCGCCCGCCTTCATGGCTGGAAATATTACCATCCAGTTACCATTCTTATTTGTTCTGATTTTTTTGGTAATGCCATTGAAACTTACAGAAACTCTTTCGCCTTTATCGGCCCAGCCCCAGACTTTAATTTCAGCATTGCGCTGGAACATCATATGGTCGGAAATGACCTGTGGAAGTTTAATATCAGCAAAAGTATTCAGCCATAGAAAACTAAATAAGATGCTGAAAAATAAGATTTTTGATTTATTCATAAGACTTGGTTTTTATTGGATCATAAAAATAGTCTTTCTGAGGGGAAATGCATAAGATTTCCTGTAAATTCAGTCCAAAGGATTAGCACTTTTTAATGCCATCCCCACAAATATTTTTATACATAAAAAACCATATATTGAAACTCCGGACTGTAAATCCGGAGCTTTCAATAATGTAAATAAATTTCCCTGCCTGTAATTCGAATAATCTTCCACCCAATTCACCGATCAATACCAGATCAGATATAAAACCGGTCAGATAAGTGGACTATTTATATATTAAACATTATACGTACTGCTGGCCGTATCTCCTCCTCTGCCGGTCCAGTTTGTATGAAAGAACTCACCTCGTGGTTTATCCACTCTCTCGTAAGTATGAGCTCCAAAATAATCGCGCTGAGCCTGCAGCATATTAGCCGGCAATCTTTCTGTACGGTATCCGTCGTAATAAGCTAAAGCGGTGCTAAATGCAGGAACCGGTATTCCATTTATTACCGAAGTTGCCACTACTTTTCTCCAACCATCAAGTGAATCATGAAGCTGTTTCATAAAGAATGGGTCCAGAACCAGATTTTTTAACTCCGGGTTTTTATTAAATGCTTCCGTGATTTTTCCGAGGAATGCAGAACGAATGATACATCCACCTCTCCACATTTGGGCAATTTCACCATAATTTAATTCCCAGTTATGCTCTTTTGCAGCCTCTTTCATAAGCACATAGCCCTGTGCATAAGAAATAATTTTGGAAGCATATAAAGCCTGCCGGATTTGCTCTACGAATTCTTTTCTATCTCCCTGAAATACAGGTTTGGGGCCTTTTAATAATTTCGAAGCTTCAACTCTTTCATCCTTTTGAGAAGACAGAACACGGGCAAAAACAGATTCCCCGATCAGAGTTAAGGGCACTCCCAAATCAAGGGCTGCAATACCGGTCCACTTGCCTGTACCCTTCTGACCGGCCGTGTCCAGAATCTTTTCAACCAGGGCTTCACCGTCTTCCTTGAATGAAAGTATATCTCTTGTAATTTCAATCAGGTAACTGTCCAGATCCCCTTCGTTCCATTCCCTGAAAACTTCGTACATCTCATCTGAATTCATTCCCAGAAGTTCTTTCATAATAAAATAAGCTTCTGAAATAAGCTGCATATCACCGTACTCAATTCCGTTATGGACCATTTTTACAAAATGTCCGGCTCCATCACTCCCTACCCATTCGCAACATGGACTCCCATCCACTTTTGCAGAAATATCCTGAAATATTGACTTAACATGAGGCCATGCCTTTGCTGATCCTCCGGGCATAATGGAAGGTCCCATCAAAGCTCCTTCTTCCCCTCCTGAAACTCCGGTTCCGATAAACTGAAGACCCTTTGATTCGACGTATTTGGTCCTTCTGATAGAATCCGGGAAGTGAGAGTTTCCTCCATCAATAATGATATCTCCCTCTTCCAGGTAAGGTAAAAGCTGATCGATAAAATCGTCTACAGGTTTCCCTGCTTTTACAAGCATCATAACTTTTCTCGGTCTTTTCAGTGATTTGACCAGGTCTTCAATGGAATGAGCTCCAATGAAATTTTTTCCGGCACCCCGGCCGTTTACAAATTTATCAACCTTATCCACTGTCCGATTATAAACAGCAACTGTATAGCCGTTTCTTTCCATATTTAAAACCAGGTTTTCACCCATAACCGCCAGGCCAATCAGGCCAATATCTGCTAATTTTTCCATTTTAAATTTTTATATTTAACAAAAACAATCTAATTCTAATATTGAGAATCCAAGCTTTTCAAGAATTTCCGGGATATCATCATAGGGATTATTATTCAATCTTACATTAAAGTGAGGAGCT
>CBDUPM010000466.1:0-2979 GCA_965369105.1 uncultured Bacteroidales bacterium
ATAAAAGAAAAAAGATGAAACAACTAAGAGTTCTGATTCTGATCTTAACAATTCTGCCCTCAGTATTATATGCTCAGACGGAGACTTTTGAGCCCAATGGAAGTCCTTTTATGAAAATTTTCACCAATTATCACACCACTTTTTCAGATGGTAATTCGGCTTCAGCTTTTGAGCTCACCAGGGTATATTTGGGTTATCAGTATAATTTCAGTGAAAAACTTTCCGGAAAAGCCAATTTCGATATCGGAAATCCCGGTGCCGGGAGCCATGAAATGGCAGCATACGTGAAAAACGCCTACCTGAGTTATAATGAGAATAATCTGTCGGTAAACTTTGGATTAATAGCCACTACTCAGTTTAAAGTTCAGGAAAAAGCCTGGGGATACCGCTATCTGGAAAAATCATTCCAGGATGCATATAAATTCAATTCAAGTGCTGATTTAGGTGTGAGTGCAGCTTATAAGCTTACTGATTTTCTAAGTGCCGATGTAATCATTGCTAACGGAGAAGGGTATAAAAAAATTGAAGGAGACAGCGCCCTGAGAACAGGATTTGGAATAACGCTGCAACCTGTCTCAAATCTGACAGCAAGAGTATATTACGATTTCTCAACCAAAGAGCATACCCAGACCTCCCTTGCCACATTCATTGGTTATGCGGGAGAAAAATTTGACCTTAGCGCTGAATATATGAAGCAGTTCAATCCGGGTTTTGTCGATATGCGTGAATGGGAAGGAACTTCTTTTTATGGAACGGTATACACATCGAAGAAGACCAAACTTTTTGCCCGCTATGACAAGCTGTTTTCAAATACACCTGAAGGAGAAGCCGCCGACTGGAACCTTGGTAAAGATGGAGAATTATTCATTCTTGGTTTTGAATATTCACCTGCCAGGGGTGTGAAAATCACTCCTAACTTTCAGGGATGGAGCCCGGCTGATCCGGCACAGGCTTTTTCATCAACTGCAATATTGAATCTTGAAATTACCTTTTGAATAAACAAGTTTTATAAATAAAAAATAATCAAATGAAAATTTTTCTATCCTTAGTTTTGACTGTTCTTTTAATTACAGGATGTCAAAATTCAAATCAGAATTCCGGGAATACAGGAAATTCTGATAAAAAAGTCAGTTTAACAGCTGCGGGAGCAACCTTCCCTTTGCCCTATTATAATATGGTTTTCAAAAATTATACAAAAGCGACAGAAGTATTGGTGACATATGGAGGGATTGGCTCAGGAGGTGGGATTCGCAGCCTTAAAGACAAAGTCGTTGATTTTGGTGCAACCGATGCTTATTTAAGCGATGATAATCTGGCGGAAATGCCAGGTGAAGTTGTACATATTCCCACTTGTATTGGCGCAGTTGTTATTGCATATAATCTTCAGGGAGTTGAGGAGCTGAAACTTTCTAATGAACTACTTGAGAAAATTTTTATGGGTGATGTAACCAACTGGAATGATCCTCTATTGAAAGCAAATAACCCCGGAGTAAACTTTCCGGATTTGGAAATCACCTTTGTACATCGTTCAGATGGCAGTGGTACTACTTATATTTTCAGTGACTTTATGAGCAAAATCAGTCAGAAATGGGCTGAAGCAATAGGAAGGGGTAAATCATTGAACTGGGCCGTAGGTATGGGCGCCAAGGGAAATCCGGGTGTAGCCGGTACAATAAGTCAGACTGCAGGTTCCATTGGTTATATAGGATCTGAATTTGCTTTTGCTCAAAAAATCAAGACAGCAAAAGTTCAAAACAGCAGCGGGAATTATATCGAACCCAGTATTGAAAGCATCAGTGCTGCAGCTAAAGGAGAAATCCCAGCCGATACAAGGATTATGCTTACAAATTCATCAGATCCTGATTCCTATCCTATTAGTGGTTTTACCTGGATAATTCTTTACAAGGAACAGGCATATGATAACCGTTCTGAATCTCAGGCAACCGGAACACTTACATTTCTTGATTGGCTTATAAGTGAAGAAGCCCAGGCTGATGCTGCCAAAGTAAACTACGCTCCATTACCAGAGACTGCGGTTACAAAAGCCAAAGATTTACTCAAAGGGGTTACCTATAATGGGAATCCGTTGTTAAAATAAAAAACTGACCCTTTCCTGAAAATGAATAGTGATAAAATCACCAAAGTAGTTTTATTCCTTTTTTCAATTCTGATATTGGTATTGTCAGGCGGAATGCTTTTCTCACTTGTTGGAGGAGCATTACCTGCATTTAAATTCTTTGGTCTGAATTTTATCACTTCTGGCGAATGGAACCCGACAGAGGGAAAAGAAAGTTACGGAGCCCTGCCTTTTATTGTGGGAACCTTAATGACATCCATAGCCGCTTTGATAATTAGTCTGCCACTTTCATTTTCTGCTTCTCTTTTCCTTGGCGAATATTTTAAAGGAAAAAAAATCGCTGGAATATTTGGATTACTGGTTGATCTGCTGGCCGGGATACCTTCCATAGTCTATGGTCTTTGGGGATTTTACGTTCTCAGACCCTTTCTGATAGACCTGGGATTTGGAGGACAGGGTTTTGGAATATTAACCGCAAGCATAATCCTTGCTATAATGATTATACCTTATGCTACATCATTGAGTAATGAAATAATCAGTATGGTTCCTTCAGATTTGAAAGAAGCAGCATATTCATTAGGAGCAACACGCTTAGAGGTAATCAGGACAGTGACTATTCCAAATGCAAGGTCGGGTATTATTGCCGGGTATATTCTTGCCTTCGGCAGGGCATTGGGTGAAACCATGGCCGTGACCATGCTTATAGGTAACACAAACCTTGTACCTACTGGTTTCTTTCAAACCGGGAATACCATGGCCAGTGTTATCGCGAATCAGTTTGGTGAAGCAGACGGACTTAAATTAAGCTCCCTTATTGCCATTGCTCTTTTACTTTTTATTATAACAGGTATTGTAAACGCTATTGGGAAGTTGATTATAAAAACCGTCAATACATAAATTGT
>CBDUPM010000467.1:0-2967 GCA_965369105.1 uncultured Bacteroidales bacterium
TAATGGGTTATTTATTCGACTATTTTGGGATCCCGGCAAAACTGTTTATTGTATCTGCCTTAATACATTTGGTACCTCTTTCACTGGCAATAATAAATATGCAAATAGGTAAAAAAAGAAGAGATGTTTTATTGAATTACCTCCTGTGAATCTCCCCCAATATAAAATATATAATAATGAATAAAGTATTTTGGTTTTTAATGGTTTTTTCACTTTTAGGCTGCTCCACACAAGACAATGTATACTATGTCAGTCTGGATGGAAATGATGAAAATTCAGGGACAAAAAATACAAAATCCGGAGCATGGAAAACTCTGGAGCATGCATTTGAAATGCTCAAACCCGGAGATAAACTGCTGGTAAATGACGGGGTTTATAATTGCGGAGAATTATTTATCAGGGATATTCATGGAAATCCGGATTTGATTACAACCATTAAAGCAATTAATCCATGGAAAGCTGTTGTGAATCAAATACTTGATAGCGAGAGTGATGCAGCTGTAATCAGTGTTAATAACAGTTCGTATATCGAGATTGAAGGATTTGAAGTGGTTGATTCTATCGATACAGGGATTGGTATTACAGTAAGGGAAGGCTCGCACCATGTTACGGTCAGAAATTGTTATATACACGACTGTGGTTGTAACGGACTTTCATCCAGAACCAGTGATTATTTGCTTTTCGAAAATAATGTGGTTAGAGATAATTCCAAACGAAATAAGTGGAATTGCAGTGGAATAAGTATTTGGCACCCCATTGAATACGACCAGGAACCGGGATATCATATCGTAATAAGAGGGAATATTGCTTTTGAAAATGAATGTGATATTGCTTTTAGTCCCCATGGGCATAAAAACCCAACCGATGGAAATGGAATCATTATTGACGATTTCCACAATACACAGGGAGGAGGCCAGGAGGGAGGCTATCATGCCGATGTTCTGGTTGAGAATAATCTTTGTTTTAATAATGGAGGAAGGGGTATAGCTGCTTACGAATCGGATCATGTAACCATCAGGAATAATACCGTATATCATAACCTGAGAATATTACATAAGTACATGGATTTTCCGGGAGATATAAGTCTTGATAAGTCTTTAGGATCCTCTGTTTACAATAATGTTATTGTGAAGAATCCTGAACTCAGAACAAAAGCATTACGGTGTTATGCAAATGATTCAATAAATACTAAAGTTTTTAATAATATTGTTATTGGCCCTGTCGACTTTTGTGGGCAGAAGCTGTTTACTGAAAACAATGCTTTTAAAGCTGAAAATGATCAAAGCTACCCTGGATTTGTAAATGCAAAATTAGATATCGAATTTAATTCAACTGCAGATTTCAGGAATTTCTTTGGGATTAGGGAAAACAGTCCCTTAAGAAATGCAGGTAGCAGGAAAGACGCACCGGAATTTGACAGGGATGGAGTGATCCGAAATGCAAAAGAAGGGATAGATATCGGTTGCTACCAGTGGGAAAATGGAAAAAACAATTAAATCTAAATGGTTTATTTCAATAATAAATTATTTGTAAAAACAAATATTATGAAGTCCGGAAATATTGTTCTTTTAGCAGTTGTCAGTATTTTGTTCTCCTGTACAGTTCAGGAAAAAGAAGAAAAATTTGAAAGAGATTCTACCCTGGAAGGAACTCGACAAATTCACCTCGATTTTCATATCGGTTTTAAATTCGATAAGAAACAATTTCAGGAAGCCCTGCTGGTTGGAAAGGTGAATTCAATAAATATTTTTGCAAAGGGTCATCATAGCTGGAGTTATTATCCCACAAAAATTGGAATGGTGCACCCCCATCTTGATTTTGATCTGATGGGCGCTCAAATTGAAGCCTGTCGTGAAATTGGTGTCAGAGTCCAGTTATATTTTACAGTGGGCTGGTCGGCAAATGATGCCAAAATGCATCCGGAGTGGGCAGTGGTTGATAAGAACGGGACCAATCCTTACCGTGAAATGATGAAAACAAAGGGACCGGATGATACATTTGGAGGATGGGAATACCTTGCGCCTGAAGGGAAATATATGGAACTGATTCTTGCCCAGACAGAAGAAATCCTTCAAAACTATGATGTGGATGGAATCTGGTATGACATTCATCAACCGGAACATTTAAATTACAATGAATATAGTATGAAGGACATGAAGGCAAGAGGGATTGATTATAATGATGATGAGGCTGTCCTTAACCGGCAGGTAGAAAAATACATGGATTTTTTTAAAAGCACGCATGACCTCATTAAGAGATATAATCCGGATGCCTCCATTTATTATAACGGAACGACGAGAACCTATAATTCCGAAAATATTGAGATGTTCAAATATGAATTTGAGCAATATAACACCAAACATGATCTGGAAGACCTTCCCACTGCATGGGGTGGATATGATATTTTCCCCTGGCGTTCCAAATATTTTGCCAATACGGGAAAAGAGATTGTGGCTATGAGCGGAAAATTCCATAAAGCATGGGGGGAATTCGGTGGATTCAAAGATAAGGAGGCAATATTATATGAAGCAGCATCCATGGTTGCTTTTGGAGCCTGTGTAAATTTTGGGGACCAGCTGCATCCATCGGGCCTGATGGATATGGCAAGCTATGAAAATATAGGTTATGCATACGATTATGTTGAAAAGATTGATAACTATGGAGTTGGAGGCACTCATGTTTCTTCAACCGGTCTGTATATTGGGGAGGACATCCGGGCTATTGAAGGAACGGTAGAAATGATGCTGGAAAACCAGGTTAATTTTAATGTGGTTAATACTCTGGAAGATTGGTCAGATATGGAGGTAATCATAATAACTTCAGGGGGTATACTTGAAAAGGACTTACCGCGTATTAAGACTTTTATGGAAGGAGGAGGTAAAATCCTTGCAATGGGAGAAGGAATTTTTGTCGGGGGAAAACCCGTGATTGATATTGGCGCTGAATATTCCGGACCTGCTAAATATG
>CBDUPM010000468.1:0-2966 GCA_965369105.1 uncultured Bacteroidales bacterium
GTATTACTAATTAGCTTAATTATATCCGGGATCCTGATTTTTATTATCAAACAAAGCCTAGGAATTGAAAACGAAAGGAAGAAGGCTGAAAATAAACTTCAATTATCAAGACTTAAATATAAAGCTCTGGTGGAGGCCTCTTCTGAAGGAACCCTGATGATTGTAAATGAAAAAATCATTTATTCCAACGTGAAATTCAGCAAATTAAGTGCTTATGATATTTCTGATCTCATCCAAGGGGATTTTGATAAGCTGTTTGAACATAAATGGAAGAAGGTGATCGGTTTATTCAGGGATCCGGAAAAATCAATTTCTATTGAAACAAAACTGAAAAGAAAAGACGAAAGTCAAAAAGAAGTAGTTCTTTCTGTTTCCATGGTCGACTATTCTGGACAGAAAGGCTTTATCGTTATAGTTAAGGAATTGGATAAAGCTACCTCATTTAAAAGGGATATTGAAAAACTCAGCCTGGAAATGCAAACAGCCTTCCTGGGAATGGATCAGTCGGTCAGACCCTGGCTTAAGCCAGTTATAAAATATGATGTTAATCAGCCTATTGCTAATGTTGCAGATCTTTTTTCCAGGAAGAAAGAGGAAGTGATTTTCATCTCAAATCAGGATTCTCTGATTGGAGTTGTAAATTACAGTGATTTAATTAAACGCTTTCTCTCCACGGGTAAAAATCCTGAAAATCCCGTTTCTGAAATTATGAGTTCTCCGGTTTTAAGTCTTCCGGAGGAATCACTTCTATTTGAGGCAATCATTAAGTTTAAAGAATTAAAAGTTTCCCATTTACTGATTACCGGTAAAAAAGGAGAACCTGCCGGTGTCCTTGCCTATAATGATCTTCCTAAGATACTTACGAATACCATCAGCACCCTCATTAGCTATTTTGAAAATGCCGAAAGCCTGGATGATATCTGTTCTGATGTCAACAGAATACCCGTACTTGCAGAGAGTCTGTTACGAAGCGGAGATAATTCGCCCAATGTATTACGATTTATTTCCTTGGCTGCAGATGCTATTTTAAAAAGAATTATTGAGCTGAACATTGAAGAACTGGGACAGCCTCCTTGCAGGTTTGCTTTTATGGTGATGGGAAGTGAGGGAAGAAGTGAGCAAAGCCTGGCAACAGACCAGGATAATGCGATTATTTATGAAGACCCGGGGAAAGAGGATGAAAATTATGTAAAGAATTACTTTCTCAAGTTGGCTGAAAAAATTAATACTGATCTTAACCGCGCGGGATACCAGTTTTGCAGGGGGGATATCATGGCCAGAAATCCGAAATGGAATCAGCCCTTATCTACCTGGAAGAATTATTTTTCGAAATGGATTGAAGAAGGAAATCCTCAGGATATACTGGATTCCAGCATATTTTTTGATTTCCGATTCATTTTTGGTGATCCCAACCTGGTTGATAAATTGAGAGAACATGTAATTTTAACTACTGAAGATAAATCTGTGTTTTTTTACCATCTTGCCGACTCTATCCTGAAATTTAAATCTCCCCTGAACTTAATGGGTCAAATTGTAAGTGAAAAACATAGCAAAGAGGAAGCCTGTCTGGATATCAAAAAAATACTCCTTCCCTTTGTGTCGCTGGTCCGCTTGTATGCGCTGAAGAATAAAATCATTCAAACGAATTCAACGGAAAGACTACAAACCCTGATAGAATTGAATCTTTTAAACCGGAAAAGCTTTACAAGTCTGTTAAAAGGATATAACTATCTGATTCAATTAAGGTTAAAATCTCAAATTAATCAAATTACGGATAATTTACCGGCGGATAATTTGATAGGAATCGACCAGCTGGATAGTTTTGACCTTACTATCCTTAAAAAATTCCTTTCAGAAATAGGAGATTTAAAGACGAAAATAGGACTGGACTTCAAGGGAAGCTCTTAAAAGAGAAGATATCTTAAGTTTGACAGGAATTCTGATTCTAAATTCAATACTACCTTATCAGGTATTAATTATCTATCTTTGAACCATGAAATTCGAAAATTATTCTATTGCCCGGGAAATAAAAGAAAACATCTCCAGGCTGGCCTATAAAAAACCCACGGATATACAATTTAAAGCAATTCCTCCCATTTTAAGAGGAGAAGATGTGCTGGCGATTGCTCAAACCGGCACAGGAAAAACAGCGGCATTCGCAATCCCTGTGTTACATCTTTTAAAATACAGAAAACTAAATACTTATGAAGGTGTAAAGTGTTTGGTAATGGCCCCCACCCACGAACTGGCTCTGCAAACTGAGTCGGTATTTAATGAGCTGGCAATGAACACCGGAATCCGGATTTTTTGCATTCACGGTGGGGTAGACCAGGACCCCCAAAAAGAAATAATTAACAATGGGGTGGATGTTTTAATAGCCACTCCGGGCAGGATGTTCGACCTTGTTCATCAGGAAGCACTAAATCTGCGATTTGTAGAAATATTAATCCTGGATGAAGCAGATAAAATGCTGGATCTGGGTTTTATAAAAGACATAAGAGACCTGTTAAAGCTCATCCCCAGGGAAAGGCAAACTTTGTTTTTTTCAGCCACCATAAATGAAAAAATCAAAAATCTTGCATATTCCATGGTAAAGGATGCTATCCGGATACAGATTTCTCCCAAAGATCCTGTAGCCAGAAATATTAATCATTCCCTGGCTTTTATTGAAATGGAAGATAAAAGATTCTTCCTGGAATCTTTGATAAATAACAATGCGAATAAGAAAATACTGGTATTTGTAAGAACAAAAATCCGGGCTGAAAGAGTTAAAAAAGCAATGGAAAGGGTAGGGATCAAAGCGGATTCCATCCACGGGGATAAGCTCCAGAAGGAAAGGGCCGGAACTATGGACAATTTCCGGAAAGGAGATGTCAGAATCCTTATAACCACCGATGTCAGTGCCCGTGGAATTGATATCCCGGACGTAGAGTTTGTAGTGAATTATGACTTACCCGAAAGTTCTG
>CBDUPM010000469.1:0-2960 GCA_965369105.1 uncultured Bacteroidales bacterium
GGGCATAGAAATTATGACTGTTCCGGTTAAATTTATACTTGACAAATAATACGTGATTGATTATTCTGACCTTTTCCAGGGCTGTAAGATTATCATGTAACTCCAGCCAGATATCTTTTCTGATTTGCTCAATCCGTTCTTCAATTTCTGAGAAATACAAATCGGGGTACTGATATTTAGCTACCAGGTAGGCACCGTATAAGAGGTCGTTATGTTTGTCGTTTGCCCAGATCTCTAATTCCTTGCTTACATATCGGAACTGGATAAATTGAATCAGGTCTTCAATTTTCTGCTGGATTTCCTGATCCATAGTCGATTCCCATGCTTTTTCAAGACTGGGAACAGCTTCCAGACCTTTTTCGGATATTTTTTCCGTAACTGCCTGGTATACAATCTTGTCAGGATCATCCAAAAGATTTATAAGCGCCTTTATTTCTTTGTCCATGTCTTAAGAAATTAAATGGTCAAGAGTAAATCTGAGTAATTTCTTTATTATTTTTTCATGATCTGAGGATGATTCGCCTGTCACCCGGTTTGCTATTACAGCACAAATGGTAGCTGCTTTATGTCCCAGTAATTTGCTAAGCCCGTATAAGGCTGAGCTTTCCATCTCAAAATTGGTAACCCTGAGTTCACCGCATCTGAAACTTTCCACCTTTTCATTTAATAAAGGATCCACAACGGCCAACCTTAATACTCGTCCCTGGGGACCATAAAAACCGGGACAGGATATCGTGATACCTGAATGAACTCCATCATTCAGTTTATCAAAGAGCTCCTGATCAGAATGTACGAAATAGGGGACTGCTCTTTTATCAAACCAGTTTGAGTGATTTACAAAAGCTTTTTCAATTTTCTCATCACAAACGGAGAAACCATCCCGGTAAAAATGCAATAAACCATCGAATCCGCCGGATATTCTTGAAAGTACAAACGAACCTGGGCTCAGCTCTTTTTGCAAACCTCCACTGGTGCCCACCCGGACCAATTCAAGGCTTTTGTGATCCGG
This sequence comes from uncultured Bacteroidales bacterium, assembly GCA_965369105.1. Taxonomy (GTDB): domain Bacteria; phylum Bacteroidota; class Bacteroidia; order Bacteroidales; genus JAGLSB01. The sequence continues at coordinate 1,010 of CBDUPM010000469.1, forward strand.
ATTCCTTTTCCTGGTTTTAAGATTAATATTGAAGATCGCATCCAGTTCATTTACCACAATGTCTATATTATCGGTTCCAATTCCTGTGGAAATGACCGAGATCCTTTCTCCCTTGTAACTGCCTGTATGGGTTATAAACTCTCTGTTTTCTGTTTGAAATTCAATTTCGTCAAACATGGCAGAAACTTTGGATACTCTTCCCGGGTCTCCGACAAGAATAATCTTATCAGATACATTTTCTTTTTTCAGTTTCAAATGGTAAATGCTGCCATCCGGGTTCAATATCAATTCAGAACTGAAATATTCCTTTGTCATAATTCGGGTTTTGTTTCCAATTGTACAAAATTAAGACTATTTTTGCTTCAAATTGGTTAGTTTAAGTTAGTTTATGAACATTCAAAAAATTCAATAATGAACAAAAAATCACAATCAGCTATCATTTTGGCTGCAGTTGTACTCGTAATTTTGATTTTCTTTAGCAGTAGCATGTTTAAAATTATTCAGCCCGGAGAAAGAGCTGTAATATTTAGAAAATTCACCAGTGGTCTGGATAAGGAAAAGATATTTGATCCCGGTCTTCATATTATCGCTCCGTGGAATGATCTGATAAAATATGATGTCAGAGAGCAAAGAAGTGAAGAAACTCTTGACGTACTTGATAAGAACGGATTAACCCTTCAGGTAGATATTTTTGTAAGATATAATCCGAAATTAGATAAGATCGGATATATTCACGAAGAAATCGGACCTCAATATGTAGGAGTAATTATTGTTCCTGAAGTACGATCAGCCGTAAGAAGAATTATGGGACAATATGGTGCTGAAGAGATTTATTCAACGAAACGCGCAGCTGTTGAGGATGAAATAAAATCAGAAACTTCAATTGTTCTCAGCAATAAAAATATTTTTATGCAGGAACTTCTCATACGGTCTATTAAATTACCGGAACAGCTAAAGCAGGCTATTGAGATGAAATTAAAACAGGAGCAAGAAGCCCTTGCTTATGAGTTTAGACTTGACAGGGAAAAATCAGAAGCAGAAAGAAGAAGGATAGAAGCGGATGGTATTGCGGCATTCAACCGAATCATTAATAGTTCTCTTACAGACAATATATTGCTGCAAAGAGGGATTGAAGCGACCATAAAACTTGCCGAATCTCCTAATACCAAAGTGATAGTAATTGGTTCAGGAAAAGACGGACTGCCTCTGATACTTGGAAATAATTAGAGTTTGCAGAAGGAAAAAGCTTTGTGAAAAGAGTATTTGTTTTAGGAATTTTTATTGCGGTATTCCTGAATGTTTTAGCAAAACCTGCTAAAAAAGAGATTGAAGCAGAAAGAGCATTCAAGGTACCCGTAATAAATGGTGTAATAGATGATGAATTGTGGATGGGTATCGTTCCGGCAGGCGAATTCATTCAAATGACCCCATTTAATGGTAAACCTAGTACTTTTGATACTGAGGTTCGTATTGCCTATGATGACGATGCCCTTTACATTGCCGCCTCACTTTATGATTCAAGCCCTGACAGTATAGTCACCATTTTATCAAAGAGAGATGAATTAGGACTTTCCGATTATTTCGGAATATACCTTGATCCCTTCAACGATGGTATGAATGCATATGGTTTCTTTGTGACTGCTGCCGGTGTACAGGTGGACATGAGATCTACCGCAGGGGGTAGGGAAGAGATAGATGAAAGTTGGGATGCAGTGTGGGAAAGTGCTGTAGGTATCGACGAAAACGGATGGACTGTAGAAATTAAAATTCCCTACTCAGCTTTGCGCTTTCCAAAAGAAAGTACTTCCAACTGGGGGTTGAACCTTTTTCGCAATCTTAGAAGATACCGTGAGTATTCTTCATGGAATTTTGTGGACAATAAGGAAAGATCCGTAAATTCCCAGGCAGGCATGTTAAAAGGGGTTGTCAATGTTGAACCACCGCTGAGATT
>CBDUPM010000470.1:0-2960 GCA_965369105.1 uncultured Bacteroidales bacterium
TGCAAATCCTTTCCAGAACCACTGAATTTATAATTTTACCTGCCCTTGCTCCATCCAGATCTACCAGGTGCAGGCGCTTAACGCCCCAGTCTTCAAACATTTTAGCAAGCTCAAGGGGGTCATCCCCATATATTTTCTTTTTGGAATAATCGCCCTGGCTTAGCCTGACACATTTCCCATCGATAATATCTATAGCCGGAATTAATATCATATCTTTTCAATAAAGTTTTGAAGTATTCTGGCTCCTGTTTCCCCGCTTTTTTCAGGATGAAACTGGGTTGCATAAAAATTGTCCTTATGAAGGGCGGCACTAAAATTATTTATATAATCACAAACGGATATTGTGTTTTGTGAAGTACTGGCAAAATAACTATGCACGAAATACACAAAAGCTCCATCTTCAATTCCGTCAAATAAAGGACCTGAAAGCTTATGCAATGAATTCCATCCCATATGGGGTACGTTCAACAGGGGTTTAAATTTTAATACTTCATTCTCAAAAATACCCAGACAAGGGGTATTTCCCTCCTCTGAATGCCTGCACATCAGTTGCAGGCCCAGGCAAATTCCCAATACCGGTTGATCTAATCCTTTCAACAATAAATCCAATCCATTAGCCTTCAAAAAAGACATTGTGTTTCCAGCCTCACCTACTCCCGGGAAGATAACCCTGTCGGCTGACATGATGAATTTCTGGTCATCTGTAACGACGGAATCATAACCCAATCGTTCGAGGGCAAACTGTACTGATCGGATATTACCCGCATTGTATTTTATTATAGCTATTTTCATCTTTTGATCTCTATAAAACTCCTTTTGTTGAGGGTAAAGAATTACTATCAGGATCTTTTTTCACCGCCATACGAATTGCCCTGGCAAAGGCTTTAAAAATTGCTTCAATTTTATGGTGTTCGTTTTCCCCTTCCACTTTAATATTCAAATTGGATTTAGAGGTATCAGAAAAAGATTTGAAAAAATGGAAGAACATTTCGGAAGGGACATCCCCGATTTTTTCCCGTTTAAATTCCGCCTCCCAGACCAGCCAGTTTCTCCCGCCGAAATCGATCGAAACCTGGGCTAAACTATCGTCCATCGGAAGCAAAAATCCATAGCGGTAAATTCCTTTTTTATCACCTAAAGCATTCAAAAAAGCTTCCCCTAATGCCAGGGCAGTATCCTCAATTGTATGATGTTCATCAACCTCTAAATCTCCTTTGCATTTTATACTCAAATCGAAATTTCCATGCCTTGGAATTTGTTCCAGCATATGGTTAAAAAAGTTTAATCCGGTATCTATTTCTGATATCCCTGAACCATCTAAATTAAGTTCTATCTCTATGTCTGTCTCGCCTGTTTTCCGGCTTAGTTTTGAAATCCTCTTAGGGGCAAGCAGGAAATCGGCTATTTCGTTCCAGGAATCTGAAATAAATTCACAAACGCCTGATAAACTGTTATTTAAAACTTGCGAAGAATTATTTTTGTTTTGTAGTAATATTGCCTTCGCTCCCAGGTTTTTTGCCAGTTCCACATCGGTTATCCTGTCTCCGATTACAAAAGATGAAGCCAGATCATAATCCCCTTCCAGATACTTTTTCAACATTCCGGTCCGGGGTTTCCGGTTGGGAGAATTGTCGTCCGGCATCGAATCATCAATCAATATATCGTCGAAAATAATTCCCTGGGATTCGAAAGTTTCGATACATTTTTTATGCGGTTTTTCGAAGTCCTCAAATGGAAAAGAAGATGTTCCGAGACCATCCTGATTGCTGACCATAACAAATTCAAATCCGGTCTTTTTTCTGATCTCCAAAAGAGGTGCAAAAACTCCCGGATAGAACTCTAATTTTTCCAGGCTGTCGACCTGAAAATCGACCGCCGGTTCTTTAATAAGTGTACCATCCCTATCAATAAATAATACTTTTTTCATGACAGATTTTTAATTTTATATTCTGACAAGGCAGACAGTAAGCTCTTGTTTTCTTCCCGGGTTCCGATAGTTATTCTCAGACCGCCCTCACATAGTGGAAGACCGGATCGATCGCGAACAATAATTTCTTTGTTAACCAAAAACCGGTACAGGCCTTTGGGATCTTTTGTTCTTAGCAATAAAAAGTTTGCATCAGAGGGGAAAACTTTCTCAATAAATGAATAATCCCTGAGCTTTTTTTGGAGAACATCCCTCTCTCCCAAAATATTTTGAACTAACTCTGTTTTAAAACCGGGTTCTTTCAACTTATGAATTGCAAATTCCTGGCTTAAAACATTTAAATTATAAGGATACTTTATTTTTGTCAGAATACGAATTAATTCCACAGAACCAAATACCATTCCCAGTCTGATACCCGCCATCCCCCAGGCTTTGCTAAAGGTCCTAAGGATACACAGATTGGGGTAATCGGTTAATTCAGGTAGCATACCATTCGTTTCAGAAAAATCTATATAGGCTTCATCCAGCACTATCATCCCCTTAAAATTCTGAATAAGCTGAAGAATGTCTTTTCTATCCAGGAGATTGGAAGTCGGATTATTAGGGGAACAAAGGAAAATAAGTTTTGTATTAGAATCTGCTGCATCAAGCAGGGCTTTCACATTCAGGGAAAAATCATTATTCAACAGGACTTTTCTGAATTCCACAGCTTGAATATCAGCGCAAACCTTGTACATCCCATAGCTGGGATCAATGCTTACCACATTATCTTTTCCCGGTTCGCAAAAGGCCCTGAATAACAGGTCAATTCCTTCATCAGAACCGTTACCGAGAAAGGTATTTTCCGGTTTTGTTCCCATGATACGGGAGATGCTGTTTTTTAATTTCCGCTGATGGGGATCCGGATAGCGGTTTACATCGCTCTTATATGGATTTTCATTGGCATCAAGCAAAATAGAAGCCTCCCCTTCAAATTCATCCCTGGCAGAGGAATAGGGGGTTAATTCAGCAATATTTGCCCTTAGCAGCTGAT
>CBDUPM010000471.1:0-2956 GCA_965369105.1 uncultured Bacteroidales bacterium
TCCCTTGTCCCGTACATCGAAGGCCACCGCATTGGCTCTCCGGGTGGATGTGGTATTGAGATTAATATTATAAGCCACCAGGAAATCACGCGCACCCACAGCAACGGCACCGGAAGTTTTATTAAATTCCACCGGACCAAAATCCGGTTTCCATTCCGGCTTGTTCAATTTGTCCTTTAATCCTTCGTATTCCCCGGACCTTACATAGGCCAGATTTTTCCTTTCCTCCTTAAAAGCAGCATTTTCATAGCAATAAACGGCAATTCCCAACTCCTCGCCTATTCTTTTAGCAAGTTTCCTGGCATAAACAACCGTTTCTTCCATGCTTATTCCACTTACAGGAACAAGAGGACATACATCCGTTGCACCAAACCTTGGATGTTCACCTTTGTGTTTTGACATATCAATCAGGCCGGAGGCTTTTTTAACCGCCAGAAAAGCAGCTTCAATAACGGCATCTGGATCTCCTACAAAAGTCACAACGGTCCTGTTAGTGGCTTTTCCCGGATCCACATTCAACAGGCTTACCTGATCAATTGATTCAATTTCATTGGTAATTTGTTTAATAACGGCCATATCATTCCCTTCAGAAAAATTGGGAACACATTCAATAATTTTTTGCATAATGATTTGGATTTTGCTTCAAAAATCGTGAAAAGATTTTATTGGTGTAAGGGGGATTGGTATGTTATTAAGTATTTAAATTGAAAATCCAAAGCGAAATTATTTGAATTGTCCGCATTCAAAGTACTTTGAAGATTGCGAAAGCTTTTGTGTCAGGTATCCTTCAGAGTCTCTGAGTAGAAAATAAAAAACCGCCTCAATTTAGATTGAGACGGCTTTGATCATTTTTTAAGAATAAATCAAATGGCATCGGTTCCCCGGGTTCCGGTTCTGATTCTAATACATTCTTCGAGAGGCAAAATAAATATTTTTCCATCTCCCACTTCACCATCTCCGGTCCTTGCTGATTTTATAATAGTTTCAACGGTTATATCAACAAATTCATCATTCACTGCTATTTCAATTTTAATTTTAGGAAGCAGGTTAGGCGTAATTATTTGTCCCCTGTATAATTCTTCCTGTTTTTGCTGACCATGACCGGAAACCCGGTTTACAGTGATGCGAGTAATCTCAGCAGCAATCAGAGCTTCCCTGACCTGATCCAATTGCTTTTCTCTTATTATTGCAGTTATTAATTTCATTTTTCTGTTTCTTTAAAATTTTGGATTAATTCGGATTTAGCATACCATAACCTCTTTCTCCATGGTAAGAACGGTCAAGTCCCTGCATTTCTTCAATATCAGGAGAGCGAAATTTAAATATTTTGTCAACAAGAAACAAAATCACAAGACTTACAACTGCTGCATATACTATGGCAATGCCAACGGCCAATGCCTGAACTCCAAACTGCTGCCAGATAGTCCAGCTTCCACCGGCTGCTTCAGCAGCATCGGCCATCCAGGAAGGACGAATAAAGAAGGTTAGAAACAGGGCTCCAACGATCCCTCCTACTCCATGCAGGCCAAAAGCATCCAGACTGTCATCATATCCAAGTTTGTTTTTCAGAAGTATTGCCAGGTAGCAAATGACAGAAGCCAGTCCGCCAAGAACCAGGGCTCCGACAGGTTGAACGACTCCGGCAGCAGGGGTTACGGCAACCAATCCTGCCAGGATTCCGGATGCAAAACCCAGTGCGGTTGCTTTTCCCTGGTGAATACCTTCAATGATCATCCAAACCAGCGCTCCTGAAGCAGCTGCTGCCTGTGTTGCTGTTAAAGCCTGTGCGGTTGAAAGTCCGCTGGAAATACTGCTTCCTGCATTAAATCCGAACCAACCTACCCAAAGTAAACCTGCTCCCAGCATGGTAATCACCAGATTATTCGGACGTATGGTCTGATACGGAAATCCACGACGGGCACCCAGATATATGGCTGCAACCAATCCGCTAACTCCTGCAGAAATATGTACTACCGTTCCACCGGCAAAATCAATGGCTCCTGCAGCTCCCAGATTATAAATAAATCCGTCCTCTGCCCACACCCAGTGGCATAAAGGATTATAAACCAATAATCCCCAAAGAGTAATAAAAACTATATATGCTTTAAAAGATACTCTTTCCGCAAAAGCTCCCGCTATCAGGGCCGGGGTAATAATTGCGAATTTACCCTGGAACATGGAAAAAACATATTCCGGTACGCCTCCGTCCATGATGCTCTCATCAATTCCTTTCAGGAAAAAGTAATCAGGGTTCCATCCAAACCAGCCTCCTGCCACATTCGGACCAAAACACATGGAATAACTAACGGCTACCCACAAAACACTCATAACACCCATGGCGGCAAAACTGTGCATTATGGTTCCTAAAACATTTTTTGATCTGACCAGGCCACCATAAAACATGGCAAGTCCGGGAATCATCAGAAGGACAAGTGCTGTGGAGGTTAACATCCATGCCGTTGCTCCTGTATCAATTCCGTTCCCGTCAGAGCTGGCTGCAAAAAGGGTTAAACCATTAAGCAGCAACACCATTACAAAAATTCTTCGAATAAAAAGTTTCATAAATACTATTTTTAGCTTTTCAGCCTACAAACCTATTTTATTTAGAGGTCAATTCCAAATTATTTATTTATTATTTTCATTACCCCCTATTTTTTTATAGGTAAAGCTTATTTTTTATTGTTTTTATGTTTTTCTAAGTCAGAGTTACAAAATTCATTGTCTTTATAATTAAATATCAATGCCTTAACTCATATTAGAATTCGGTAATCTAATGAATACTATAATAAGAATCAGAAATCCGGAAAATGGAAATCAGAATGGGAGGCTGTCCGGAATGGAACTTAGGATTGGATCAATTTCCCCCTTAATATGACAAAATCAATAAAGTCAGAGGTGTAAGCATAAGGAATAAAATCGAGGGAAGGAATTTTTTTGGTAACGATGATATTGGCCA
>CBDUPM010000472.1:0-2942 GCA_965369105.1 uncultured Bacteroidales bacterium
CCGTACTTTTCATTTTCCTGATTGTAAAATTTTCTGAATGGACATATCAAGCCACTTTTTATCCAGCTTTATAACAAAATTATAAAGAATAACCGAAGTTAAAACACCTAATGCTGAACCGGCGAGAATATCGGAAAGAAAATGCTCCCCCAGGTAAACTCTCGAATAGGCGGTCAGGCAGGCTATTATAAATAAAACCAGCTTTAAGTACCTGTTCTTTACAAAAAATGACAATCCTAAAAAAACTGCAAATGAAGTGGCGGAATGGCCGGAAGGAAAACTAAAGTTCATATGAATATCCAATCCTGACACCCGGTATATTTCAATTCCCAATTCTGCAAAATAAGCATGTGGTCTTAATTCACCGGGAAAAACCAGATGTTTTAATAATTGAGCAAAAAGACCTGAAAACATCCATGCTGCGGTAATAAAAATAGCAATACGGACCCTGTAAAAAATAAATATCAAACCAAATAAGGCTCCAAACAGCCCATCTCCGAGGAAAGTAATGAGCTTCATAACCTCATCCAGCAGGACGGAATGGAAACTATTCAATAAATGATAGGATCCTTCCTTACCGAATAAATAGTAAACAGATATTCCGGATAGTAAAAAAATATAATAGAGGTTCAGACTAAAATCAGATCTGAAAAAGAGTTTTCTCATTTAGCATGGTTTTTTGAGTCAAGCAGATAATAGCCATCTTTTTTTCCCTTATCCAGCTGCAATACCCCGTTTTTCATCCAACCGGGTTCTGGTTCTCCTTTCAGATAAAAATCAAAAAACTGCATCATCCGGATGCTCAGGTCTATCCGGTTGGGCCATTTTCTCAAGTTATGTTCTTCATTATTATAAGTGAGCATCCAAACGGGTTTATTCAATCTCCTGAGTGAAACGAAAAATTCTATCCCCTGGTACCAGGGTACGGCACCGTCATTATCATTATGCATCATTAAGAGCGGTGTTTCTACTTTTGGGGCATGAAAGACAGGTGAATTTTCAATATACAATGCTTGTTTATCCCACAGGGTGCCTCCTATGCGACTTTGTGTTTTTTCATATTGAAACATGCGACTCATACCGGAAGCCCATCTTATTCCACCATATGCACTGGTCATATTACTGACAGGTGCACCGGCCATTGCCGCTTTATAGAGATTCGTCCTGGTAACCAAATATGCAATCTGATATCCACCCCAGCTTTGCCCCTGAAGCCCCATATTTTCTTTATCTATAAACTTGTATCGCTCTACCATTGCATGGGTCCCGGAAACTATTGCATCATAAGCACTTGCACCCGGATATCCGTCCCTGTAAACAATATCCGGAACAAAAACAATATAGCCATTACTTGTACACCAGGGAATACTTATGATAGACCTGGAAGCAGAAGGAATCCGGTGCCGGTATAAACCCTGTGATGATCTCTCATAAAAATAAATCAGCATGGGATACTTTTTATTCTCATCCAGGTTTTCCGGAGTATAGAGAATTCCGTCCAGGTCATCCCCGTTAAAAGATGTCCATGATACCAGGCGTGCATCTCCCCAGAAGTAATCTTCTGATTGCGGATTACTGCTGCTTATTTTCATTTCCGATTGAAAGTCATTTCCCGCTAGGTAAATTTCCGGGTAATGTTGAAAATCTCCTTTTCTGTAAATAAAAACATCCTTGTCTCTGGCCTTTATGAAAGATGAATAATCATGTTGGGAGTACAGAAGTTTTTCAGGTGCTTTGCCTGATTTATCCTTTATCCTGGAAATTCCATCTTCCCTTGTTTTCTCATTAAAGGAATACAGGTAAAGATCTTTATCCAAATCAATAAAGGGCTGCTCTTTATCAAGTTTAATATAGCGATAGCTCATAAAATTCTTTTTTCCGTTTCCCCCGGTTAAATTTTCCACCGGATTAATTCCGGAAGGATCAATTTTCCAGATGTCATAACGATCGTAAATCAATACAAATTCATCATTTTTTGAAAATCCTGCATAACCGTAACTACCCGGTAATTGAGGCACATCATTTATTTCATTATAAAAACTGGTGGATATGGATGAGGTAAGGTTCCTGATTTTTTTATTTTTGATGTCATAAGCATACCAGGTACTGTCTTCCCTTCCGTAGTAAAGAATATATTTACCCCCTGGCGACAATACAGTGGTACTGGATAATCTTTTCAGGACTTTGTTTTTTAGACCGGTTCCGGGGTCAATGGTATAAATGTCTTTATAGGATAATCCTTCCCATGACAGAAGCTTTCCGTATTTTTTACTTTCCATCCCAATCATCTGATCTCCATCTCCTTTGTACATGCTTATGACATCCTCAACTTTTTCATCCCCAAGATGAATGAATTCTTTATCCTGTACTGAATAGAGTGTGAGATAGGACCTGTTTTTCTCATTTTTTAACCTTTTCTTCTGCATAGGCTGTAAATAAGTGTCATGCCAGGTCCATACATCCACCGATGGTTTTTCATCCTTTAAAAGGGTATCTTCCGGTTCCTTTTCGGGAATCATACGGGTTCCGAAAAATAAGCGGTCCCCTTTTGAAGAAAAGTAAATTTTACCATTTCTGTTCACTCCCCATCCAGGCTTTAATCCGCTACCTAATGTATCTACCAGGAGGCCCGCATTCTCATCCCCTATTTTCCAATAATATAATTCAAGGCCTGTGATTTTTGTGGTATCATCTGAAAAAATAAAAGCAGATTGTCTGCCTTTCTCATCAAGTGCGATTTTATCGACCAGACCTTTGCCCTCAAAGATAATTTCAAGATTTTCTTCATTTGTATTGAATACATACAATACAGAATTCGGGACACTGTCTTTTACCAACTGATGAAAAATTACACTATTTCCATTTTCCGAGATGGCATAGGATAATATATTCTCATAGCTGAAAGAAAGATTTTTAGCCGGATTCATTATTACCAAATCGGC
>CBDUPM010000473.1:0-2930 GCA_965369105.1 uncultured Bacteroidales bacterium
GTTTTGCTTTTGAGTAATATTCACGTTTTTTACTTTCTCCTATCACCTCATCATCCACGATTTCTTCCGGACGACCCATAATGTCAATAATCTCATCCACCTGCGATAAATTTATCACCTGGCTGTCATCACTTAAAAGTTCGGATAATAATTCTGCTATTCTCGATTCAATATCATCAATTATTTCCTTGCTGTCTTCAATATTTGAAAAATGACTGCTAATGGTATCGAGATAAATTTTTAGTTTCTCATAAGCATCCTCATCAATGTGGAAGATACGACCACTTAAATTTATTTTTAATGCTCTTTTCATTTTATTTTAATTTTATTATTTGCTTTTTCTGATTGATTCTATAGACTTGACCAGTTCACTCCATGATTTATCCAGTTCTTTCAGGTATGTTTTTCCAACTTCCGTGATACTATAATACTTCCTGGGAGGTCCCTGGGTCGATTCTTCCCAGCGGTAATGCAGCAGACCTGCATTCTTCTGTCGTGTTAAAAGTGGATAAAGTGTACCTTCCACTACAATTAATTTTGCTTCCTTCAACTGATTTATAATATCTGTTGCATAGGCATCCTTCCTGGATAGCATTAATAAAATGCAATACTCCAGGATGCCTTTTCTCATCTGTGCGGTTGAATTTTCTACATTCATATCTTTCTAAATTATCCTGTTTCTGTTAATTTCTGATTCTGTTAACCTGCGTTTTAGTATATCACAAAAATGCCGGCATTCTCCGGGCCACTGTTCTCATTCTCATCCTTAGATAAAACCAAATCCTTTTCCTTTTTTTTATCTTCAAGATTATTCAACTGAAAACTCGCATCCGGCATTTGAACTTCCGGCCTCTCCTCCTTTGCGGAACTGCAATAGCTCAGACAAAAAAGCAGAACTAAAAGTAAAAATATATATGCTGTACTTGTTTTCATTTCAAATTACTATTCTATACCCACAATAATCCATTACAAAGATAAGTGATTTTTTTAGTACTTTGCAATACATAGTTCTATTTTTTTGTAATTATTTTCAAATAAATTATTTATAACATTCATTTATAATGCTTTACGGAATATAAAGTATTTTGAAAAAAAGTAATTTTTTTATTAAAAAAGCCGGTTTGTAAAAAATTCTTCTTTCAAATACCCCCTTCATATGAATAATAAATATAAAATCTGTCAGACAATTCGTTAATTTTTATTTTCTTTGATTCAAAACCTACCACTTATGCCTGATTTTCCTGTTCTCCGGAACAAGAATATTTATATAATATTTGGCCTTACTCTCATGGCTGTGATGGGTGTCGCAAGTATTACACCGGCATTTCCTTCCATTGCTGAACATTTCGGAATCAATTATAAAAAAATAGGACTGCTCATTACGGTTTTTACCCTCCCGGGTATTTTCCTGACCCCTGTATTTGGAGTGCTTGCAGATCGCTATGGTCGTAAAACCGTACTGGTTCCATCTCTTTTTCTGTTTGGTATTGCCGGTTTTGCATGTGGCCAGGTGGAAAGTTTTCAAACCCTGGTTTTGCTGCGTTTTTTTCAGGGAGCTGGAGCAGCCTCCCTGGGTTCATTGAATGTTACACTGATTGGAGATATTTTTCCGGAGGAACAAAGAGCAACCGCCATGGGTTTCAATTCAAGTGTTCTCAGTATTGGAACTGCATTATACCCATTTGTGGGAGGCGCTCTGACCATGATCGCATGGAATTTTCCTTTCTATTTTCCACTCTTTGCCATCCCTGCCGGTTTAATGGTTTTATTTGTACTGGATAGTCCGCATACCCGGACAAATGCGAATTTTAAAACCCATATTATAGAAACATTTAAAAAACTTAAAAGAAAAAATGTCCTGGGATTGTTCCTTTTAAATATTCTGACCTTTATCCTTTTGTATGGATTTTTCCTTACATACTTTCCTTTTATATTGAAAAGCAGCTTTGCATCCAGCGCTTTTCTGATAGGGATTATTTTGTCTTCAAGTTCCATTTCTACCGCAATCACTGCCTCACAACTGGGAAGACTTACCCGTAAATTTGAAAACAAAACTTTACTCAAGCTTTCCTATTTGTTATACATGGTTTCATTGATAATTATTCCTTTTCTGCCCCATGAATCTTTAATGCTCATACCGGCCGCATTTTTTGGGGTTGCCCAGGGACTGAATATTCCGAATATTCAGACTTTGCTGGTTTCCATAGCTCCAATGGAATACCGGGGTGCATTTATGTCGGTAAACGGAATGGTTCTCAGAATCGGACAAACAACCGGACCCCTGGTGGCGGGCTTGTTTTTTGCACTGGGCGGGATTAACCTGGCTTTTTTAGGAGGAGGTGTGGTAGCTGTGATTATGATCTTTATTGTATTTTTAATGATAGATTAAAAACCATCCGGGCTTTCATGTTGTTTGTAAACTATAGATTAATCAAATTCGTATCTTAAATTTAAATCTTTCCATTATGTACAAGGGTAATCTTTTAAAAATGAAAAGCAACCTGGAAGATAAAGTTCAGTATTATCTTCAGCTATCTGAACATAAAATTGACATGAATTCATTAATTGGAAAGGAATTGAGAATTGAATATGAAAATCAAATCAATTGTATAAAATGCGGGAGATTGACAAAAACTTCCTTTGCCCAGGGCTATTGTTATCCCTGTTTTACCACTGCTCCTGAAACCGAAGATTGTGTGCTTCGGCCGGAACTTTGCATGGCTCATGAAGGACAGGCAAGGGATATGGAATATGCAGAAAAACATTGCCTGAATGATCATATTGTTTACCTGGCGGTTTCCAGCGGTTTAAAAATAGGAGTTACCCGCATCTCACAGGTTCCCACGCGGTGGATCGACCAGGGAGCCTGGAAAGCCATAAAACTTGGGTTAACTCCCAACCGTTATCTTGCAGGAAGTATCGAGGTTGCC
>CBDUPM010000474.1:0-2928 GCA_965369105.1 uncultured Bacteroidales bacterium
ATTAAATATAAACCATTTTCCAGATGTCCGGTCTGGAAGCTAACCAAATTTCCGCAATTTTCTTTTTCCATTAATATTCTTCCGGAAAGATCTATAATTCTGATAATAGCATCAGATTCGGTACTATTTACCGATCTCTCGATAATAACTGTTGACGAACCCGGATTGGGATAGATTAAGACATTTGTATGTATTAAATCTGAAGGGCTTCCGGTTCCGGTATCCGTTGTATCTGTCACACAATCATTGTTAGCCGTGATACCATCTGATATTCGCAGGTTAGCCATCCATTCACAATCATTTTCAGTATCATTTATATTCAGATAATAACTGGCAAAATCAGTAACACTGGCAGCGGTAAAGGTATTTTTTTCCCGGTCGTAGAAGCCATCCTCGTTTGTAATGTCCGATCCCAGCCAGTATTCGGAAATATGGTATGAACTTATGTCTCCTCCAATTTTAAGGATTTTTGCCATTGGAATTCCCACACACCAGGAGGTGTCAATGGACTGAATGATGAGTTTTTCATTGATGGTTTCAGCATTTTCAAAAAATGGTCCCCTCACGTCATTTATTATTCCGGTATTTAAAATAACTCCGCTGTTTATAAAATCATCGCGAAGATAAGATTGGATAAACCCCTTATTAATCAGGCTGTCAGAATTGATTATTGCTTTTCCTAACCTGAAAGTTGCACAGGTGCTATTTATAAAACGACCGTTATTTTGCAAAGATGCATCCGGAAAATCCTGTATTCTCAGCATTCCGGCGTTTATAAATTCATGATCGTTTATTAATCCTGTTGCTGTTGGTGTGTTAATATCAATTGTTCCCAGTGGAGAATTTGCCATAGTTCCCGGAAATTGATTATAAATCGCTTGTTTTTTATCATCTATGGACAATCTTCCGCTATTAAAAAACCCTGCTGAACTGCTTTGAACCCCAAATTCACCTCCTCCTGAAATATAAATGGATTTATCAGGTAAGTTTGAAAAAGGATCTACAGAATTATCTATATAGATTCCTGCATTTCCGGTATAGGCATTTATTCTGATGGAACCGGCATTTTCGAATTCAGGATTTGCCAAATGCAGGCCATTTAACTCAACGCTGTCTTTTATTTCAATTCCGGAATGATTTAAAAACTCTGAAGTTTCTCCATCTATAAAAATTCCACTTAGACCGGTTTTCCCACTAATAATTATTTCACCGCCATTTGATTTTATTGTGTCAAGTTGATTTTCTAACCGGCTTCCATCTGTCACCAGGAGGCCATCTTTTCCTGAATTTTTAATTTCAATTTTTGCCAGGTTTTCCAGAACAGACTCATTTTCAATTAGTAATCCTTCATTGAAGGAGTTGGATATCAACAGATCAGCATTATTTCCGGTTTGAAATAATGCAGAATCTGCAATGTTTATCCCAACAATACAAGAATCAATATGGATACCGGGCAGGTTTGCAATACCTCCATCAACGAAAAAAACTGATATATCACCCTGATTGAGTACCCCTGTTGCGGCATTATTAATTTCTATCCTACCACCCTCTTCCGATCGAAAAGTTCCTTTATTTTCAATTCCATTGGTTCCCGGACTCTCAATTTCAATGGTTCCAAGATTTGAAAAGATACCAGACTCACCCTCGTTCAGGATTCCGCTCCATGTCACATCTTTTATGATTAAAAAGGAACTGGTTTCATTCTCAAAAAAGGATTCAGCCCTGTTAATAACTCCATACTCAAAGCTGGAATCAATCAGGATCACCCCCTCATTAGTGAAGTCAGATATGGAATCATTAAGAATCCCGGAAATTCCACAATCAAAAATGCTGATTTTGGGAAAAAGAATTTCCCTTTGATTAACTACACTTGCATTTTTGGATTCAATTCCATATTCACCGATTCCGGGACCCAAAACCAGGTTATTCGCATAATTTCTGAAAACCGTTCCGGGTTCAAGGGATATTGCACTTCCAAAAACGTTCTGGATTACCGGATCAACTCCGTCAATGTAAAGGCTTCCATATTGCATATAAATCCCGTGACCTTCAGCAACATCAATAAATAAACTTCCTGATAATTCAAGTGTTCCTGAGTTTAATATAGCATCACCCTTCGCATACAAAATTTCAAGGCTGGAAGAACTGGCAGACCGAAAATATCCCATATCAAGATTATTAATGCCCATACCCGAAGAATGGATAATTCCAATTTCTCCGAAATTTGTCAGACTATCTGAATTCCATAAGGACTGATCAACTTCGATGAATCCACTGTTTATAAAGTTCCCAGAATTAGAAATGGAAATTTCTGAAATTTCTTCAGCTGTAATAAATCCTGAATTAGATATCATTTCACGGTATTGTGAGGCAAAATTTTCTATGACTCTGTTACAATAGGAAGCTTGTATTTCCCCAATTTGTTTATTATCCAGTATTCCGGAATTATGCCTGATTCCTACATCATAGCCATAAAGAGTAATTGTTCCTTCATTATAAATATTTCCTGAATTCAACAAACCCACTCCCGAGCCGAACAAAGACATTGTAGCCTCTTCGTAAATATAGATACTTCCGCCATTAACAATTGAAGATACACTTAGATCCGCCCCAAGGCTGATGGATAACTGGCCTGAAATACTTATTTTTTCTGCATATGCAGTTTGACCAGCATAAATAACAACACCTCCTCCGATGGTAACATCGTCCCCGGCTTCAGGGATACAATCTTCGGCATCACACATCCAGTTATATTTATTATGCCAGTTATTATCAACCGCACCCGTCCAGGTTACATCTTTTGCCTCTGTGTTTAAGCAAAAAAAAATGATGCTTAATATAAAAAAAATGATTTTGAAGTTTTTCATAACCAGTAATTTTAAAATTCAAATTATGGTATTTTGGCTAATTAAGCGACTGAATTCCATA
>CBDUPM010000475.1:0-2920 GCA_965369105.1 uncultured Bacteroidales bacterium
AAACTTCGAGGGAAGCCTGGAGTTTTAGCCACCTGGGAGACCGGGCAGAACTGGATCTCGTTGGACAACAAAATGATTTAATTGATGCTATTCATAAGACCGGTAAACCCATAATCGCATTTGTGTTTAACGGAAAACCGCTTGCCTTTGCCAATCTTGCTGAAAAAGCAGATGCCCTGTTTGAATGCTGGTATCTTGGGCAGGAAGCAGGAACGGCAGTAGCCGATGTCCTTTTTGGAGATTTTAATCCGGGTGGAAAATTACCCATCAGCTTCCCAAGAACGGCCGGACATATACCTGTTTATTATAATCACAAGCCCAGCGCCCGTCGTGGTTATCTTTTTGATGATATATCCCCCCTGTATGCATTTGGCTATGGTTTAAGTTATACCAGTTTCAAAATTAGCGAACCCATCCTTTCCGGTTCTGAATTTTTTACAGATGAAAAGGTAAAGGTGTCAGTGGAAGTTACCAATACCGGTAATGTAGGAGGAAGTGAAACCGTGCAATTATATATCCGGGATGAACTGGCAAGCGTTACAAGACCGGTAAAAGAATTAAAAGACTTTCAGAGAGTCTTTCTTGAACCGGGAGAAAGCAAAATTGTTGAGCTTGAGCTTAATCCGGAAAAACTTTCCTTCTATGATATACACATGGATTATGTGGTTGAGCCAGGCGATTTTACCATAATGGCAGGGAATTCATCAAGAGATGAAGATCTGAAATCGGTAAGACTCAAGCTTTTAAAAAGGTGATTTTCGGGTGCTATTTAATCGTTAAAATATCTCCTTCCCTGGTAACCATATAGGTTTCCAGTGGACTTGAGGCTGGTCCTTTTAACACACTCCCGGAGGTGGAGAATTCAGATCCGTGACACGGGCACTCCAGTTTATTGCTATTGTCATCATAATCTACAGTACAACCATTATGGGTGCAAATTTTTGACATAGCCACAAATTCTGTCCCGTCTACATTTATAATGATTATATCTCCGTTAATGGCAGAACCGCCTGCATTTTTCAGAGCAGCAAAAAAAGATTCCGTCAGGTCGATTTGAATTCCCGTATTACTGTTGTTATTATTATCGACAGGATCTTTTCCGTTGTTATCATCAGGAGTAACCGGATCTTCTTCTTCACATGAGGTTGTCAGCAAAGGAACTGCTGCTATTATTGAGCTGCCAACGATTGCCCTTGGGATAAATTCTCTTCTTTTCATTTTTTATTATTTTAAACACATTCACAATGGGATTGTTCAGACTCATAATTCTTTAGCTGAGAATTTACCGAATGGCTTCCGGATTCTTCCTTCATTCGCCAATTTTAACAAATGCTTGGGCTCTCTCAAATAAATTAATAATTTTAAAGAAAAAACCACCATGGCCAAACAATCAAAAGAAAGACTTAAATCCCTGGATGCCCTCCGTGGATTTGACATGTTCTGGATTGCAGGAGGTGCCTGGATTTTTGCTTCCCTTGCAAAAGTGACAGATTCCTCTGTTCTGGATTGGATTGAAATTCAGACTCATCATGTAAACTGGGAAGGCTTTCATTTTTTTGATCTCATTTTTCCCCTGTTTCTTTTTATTGCCGGAGTGAGTTTTCCATTTTCACTGTCCAGCAGAAAAGCCAGGGGGCATTCAAAATTGAAAATCTACCGGCATGTTATTCAAAGGGGATTGGTGCTGGTGCTTTTAGGAATAGTTTATAACGGTTTCTTTACAAAAGATTTTTCGGATTTAAGATTTGCCAGTGTACTGGCAAGAATTGGCCTAGGATGGATGTTTGCTGCTTTAATTGTAATGAATACTAAAATTCTGTGGCAGGCAATATGGTGCGCAGGAATCTTACTTTTTTATTATGCTATTATGCTTCTGGTTCCGGTACCTGGCTATGGTGCAGGGGTTCTTACCATGGAAGGAAATCTTGCCGCTTACATCGACAAGCTGTTTCTTCCGGGAGTGAAATATTTCGGAGATTCTGATCCAGAAGGAATCCTTTCAACCATCCCTGCGGTTTCAACCGCGTTACTGGGAATGCTAACCGGCCAGTTGCTTAAAAGAAAAAATGCAGAGCTATCCATGTACCGGAAATTCTACCTTATGCTTGGTGCCGGGGGCTTATTGATCCTGTTGGCTTTATTATGGGATCTGTCGTTTCCAATCATCAAAAACCTCTGGACAAGCTCTTTCGTTTTGCTTACTGGTGGAATAAGTCTGATGATGCTGGCTTTATTTTATTTAATTATTGACATTTGGAAAATAAGCTGGTGGACCTTTCCATTTGTTATCATCGGACTCAATCCTATTACCATTTATCTGGCCCAGGCAGGTATGATTGATTTCGGAAGTACCGCCGGATATTTTTTCAGGCATTTTTTCGAATCAGTTTCAGGTAAATACCTGGATTTCTGGATGGCAAGCAGTTATTTTCTGGTCAGCTGGCTGTTTTTATATTTCCTCTATAAAAAGAAAATATTCCTGAAAGTTTAGTATTAATAATTGATTCAATTCTATGAAAAATATGATTTTCGCTTTAACTGCCCTGATTCTTTTTTCATGTACCCAAACAGAATCCCCGGTAAAAGGAGTAAGTCTTGAACTGGCTCAAAAAAGAAAAGAACTTATCGACAGCTTGCATTACCGGTTGAATTTTGATATCCCTGTGAATAAGACCGAAGAAATAAACGGTTTTATGGACCTGAACTTTTACCTGAACAGTAAAACAAAACAAATCATCCTCGATTTTAAGGAAGACAAGGACCATGTAATCTCAGTTTCAAAAGATAATGAATCAATAGAATGGGAATTTGAAAATGATCATATAATTTTAAATGGAAGGAGCTTTAAAAAGGGCTGGAATTCAATCCAGATAAGTTTTATGGCAGGGGACCTTTCCCTGAACAGGCAGGATGAATTTAT
>CBDUPM010000476.1:0-2916 GCA_965369105.1 uncultured Bacteroidales bacterium
CGATGAGGATTTCATACCGCTATAATTAATATCCGGATAAATACCAAACAAGTCCACAGATGCTTTGTTTGGTTCTTTCAGGGAAATCCTGTAGAAATTATAAATTTACCCTGATCCCTGTCTGAAGAGAGACAGGAGCAATGAATACAATACCACTCATTACTTCAGCTCTTATCTTCAGTGGTATATCAATTTTATCAGTAAGCTTATAGAAATAATTTACTGATCCGAAAATCCCGGGCATTACACCCCCTGAGCTAATACAGATCTCAGGGCCAAGATCCAGGTTGAAAGACTTTTCACCTCCAAAGCGGAAAACCTGGGCAATTTTAAAAACAGAGACATCATATTCACGGTATATGGGACTGGAGCCATAAGGGATTCTTACACTATACCAGAATAAATACTGGTACCCGAGTTCGGTTCCCATGCTAATATTTCCAATGGAAGTATAAAACAGCTGGGCACTCAGACCCGAAGAAAACTGCCCCCAATCGGTTGCAATGGTATTCTCATTTTCATCGATCTCAACCAGCTTCTCAATATCGACAATTGTACCACCGGCATTAGCGTTAACTTCAAATTTCAGCTGGGACCAGGAGATGGGAAAAAGCGTGAACAGTAAGACACACAGCAAAAGAAGATTTTTCATCATAAGGATTTTTTATTATTAAATCATTACCTGAGAATCTCATTCATAATGCAATATAAAAAAAGTCTTTTGTACCGGGTTCATTTATGAGAAGTATTTTTCCCAAAAAAAAGTTAAACTCTCTATCCGTGAATTCAAAAGTTAAATTCCCATCCTTTAAATATTGTGTTCCTTCAGAAAAAATAATCCTAATCCAGGGTGGATAAAGCAATAATAAGACGGGAAAAGGGATACTGATACAGTATTCAGGAATGAAATCTTTTAGAGATTATCCATTTATTCAGGATGGAGTCTTCAGGAGGCCTGGAGCATATAACCGTTTATATTTAGGGTTTTGAAACATAAGTCAATTCTTACTGGAATTTATATGGACTGCAAACTTTCCTTTAAATTTACCTTAAACGGTATCAATACTTTCATGTGACCGGTGTTTAATCAACTCAGCTGCTTTAATAGTTGCGTGGTCAAAATTATCAAAAATCAGATCCTCAGAAATCAATTTAGTCAAATGATAATTTATCAATTCCTTTTTAATTTCATCATTTACTCCTGAAAGTAAAATCTTTATGTTTTTATTTTTCAATATTTTAACTGTATCCTTTAGATTATACAGGCCGGTCTGATCAATAAAGGAAACATGTCGCATCCTGATAATTAACACTTCACAGGTTAAACCGATCTCCTCAATTGCTTCTGAATATCTTCTGGCAGAGGCAAAAAATAAAGGACCGCTGATCTCATAAATTTTGATCGATTCCGGCAGGTCTGAATAATTCTCAATTAAGTCAGTGTCGATAATATTCACAATTCGCTTTTCACTTATATCCGAAATCCGTTTCATGAAGAGGACAGCTGATAATAATATTCCTATTTCGATTGCAAGGGTTAAATCGTAGAAAACGGTAATAAAAAAAGTTGTCAGCAGAATGAGCATATCAAAGTAGGAACCTTTTAATATGGATAAAAAAGACCTCCATTCACTCATATTATATGCGACTACAATTAAAATCCCTGCCAGACACGACATAGGGATCAATTTAGCCATTGGTCCCAGGAAAAGCATGATTAACAATAAAGTAAGGGCATGCACCATTCCTGCTATCGGGGTTCTTCCTCCGTTTTTAACATTTGTTGCAGTACGGGCTATTGCGCCTGTAGCCGGTATTCCACCAAAAAAAGGAGTCACGATATTTGCTATGCCCTGAGCAATCAGTTCTGTATTGGACCGGTGTTTTCCACTTATCATTCCATCGGCTACTACTGCAGACAGCAGGGATTCAATCCCTCCCAGTATGGCAATGGTTATGGCAGGGACCAAATAATTTTGTAAATCACTAATCTTAAATGCAGGGAGAGAAAAACTAAATTGATTGGGTATAGAACCAAAAAAGGTTTCAATAGTTGCCACATCAGGTTTAAAAATATAAACCAGGGGGGTTATTATTATTATTGATAAAAAAGAACCGGGTATTTTAGTAGTAATTTTTTTTGAAAAAAGGGTAATTAAAATTGTGATCGACGTAATTGCTAAAGCAGTCCAATTAATATGATGTATTTGGGAAAAGTAGAGTATCCATTTTTCATGAAATTCGGCGGGTACTTTTTCAATTGGAAAACCGAAAGCATCCTTTATTTGTGTTGAAAAAATAACCAGTGCTATACCACTTGTGAATCCAACCACCAGAGAGTGAGGAAAAAATTTTAACAGCGTTCCCAGTTTGAATAAACCAAAAATTATCAGGATAAAACCAGCGAGAATGGTTGAAATAATCAAACCATCAATGCCATATTGCTCCACAATACCATACACAATAATAATATAGGCACCGGTTGGTCCTCCTATCTGAACACGGCTTCCTCCAAGGAATGAAATTAAAAAACCTCCGATTATCGCTGTTATTATGCCTTTTTCCGGCGATACACCCGAGGCAACGGCAAAAGCAATTGCCAATGGCAATGCGACAACTCCTACAACAATACCTGATAAAACATCATTAGTTATTTGCCTTTTATCAAATCCTGCTTTCAGAAGGGTAAAAAAGATGGGTTTAAAGAGATGATTCATTTGTCAAAAAAGAGATGCAAATGTAAATTAAAAAAAGTCTTAATTATGGAAAGAAGGACCTTTTTTTTACCCAATTTTAATGAAAAGCTAAACAAACTCTAAGGAAAGAAAAAAGAGCCGTCTCTCAAATGAATTTGAGACGGCCCCTTATTATGAAAAAAAAAAAGAATTAGTTAACAAACTTAACAACTGAGCTTCC
>CBDUPM010000477.1:0-2903 GCA_965369105.1 uncultured Bacteroidales bacterium
GATTTTAACTTTGTGGTAATTTTGATAAAAATTTTAGATGAAGATCTCTATTGAGGCATTTGAAGCAAACAAAGGGTTCAGTTTAAATGAACAGTTTCTGGATTGTCTTCAGCAGATAAATTTCTTTAGCCCGGTTTCTGAAAAGCACCATACAAATATTGTAAGTATGAATCTCTTCCTTTCAGAAGCCAAAACGGCCCATTTCAATGAACAAAAAACAACCATCCAAAAAGCATTGCCGGAGAACTTTCAAAATATCCCCATTGCATTTCTACCCCAGCCTCCGGCAAGCGGAGCATTTGTTTCCGTTGAGCTTTGGTACCTGAAAGATCCGGAAAAAGCAAGCGTTTCAATAAAGCAAAAAGGTGGAAATAAATACATTCTCGTAGAAAAAGAGGGGCATAAAATGGT
Organism: uncultured Bacteroidales bacterium; assembly: GCA_965369105.1. Lineage (GTDB taxonomy): Bacteria > Bacteroidota > Bacteroidia > Bacteroidales > JAGLSB01. Next base: position 412 of record CBDUPM010000477.1, read on the forward strand.
CATTGCCAACGGTTTGGTCGGGGAGAACGGGAATAAAAATCTCTCTCAAAGCACTGAAAGTGTATTTTTACAAATGGCCGGCATTCTGGAATCAGAGGGATTGAATTTTAATCATATTGTCAGGCAATGGAATTATATTGAGGATATCACCTTTGAATATGGGAATCATGTACAGAAAAATCAGAACTACCAGGTTTTCAATAATATACGATCCAAATATTATTCAAAAGTTTCTTTTGAGAATGGATATCCTGCAGCTACCGGAATCGGTATAAACAACAGCAATGTTATCATCAGTTTCATTGCCGCATCGGATGCCGGTTTTCAAAAGAAATCCATTGAGAATTCATTCCAGAAATCCGCGTATGATTATTCCGAAAAGGTTCTGGTGGGCAAAACCGAATATGAAGGACTTTGCAAATGCACTCCAAAATTTTCCAGGGCTAAATACTTCGCCAATCAGGAATCCGGGCTCATTTTTATTTCCGGAACCGCCTCCATACGGGATGAAGTTACAATTGGAGAGAATGATATAGTTCAGCAGACAAAAACAACCATTGAAAATATTGAAAATCTGATATCTGAAAAAACCCTCTTAAGCAACGGAATAAGCTATCATTCTACCCTGCACCTGGATTTTATCCGGGTTTACATTAAGCTTAAGAAAGACTATAGCAAAGTCAGGGAAATTTGCGAAAAGAAATTACCCGGGGTGAAGGCGGTTTATGTAATCTCAGATATTTGCCGTGAAAATTTACTTGTAGAAATTGAAGCCATTGCTTCTGAGTAAATTTTAATTAAGCTGGTAAAAACTCTCGTCCCCCTGCCTGACCGTTTTTGTTGCTCCCGTTGAAATACTGACACTTGCACTTTCATCAAAAATGGCATTTTTACTTCCTCTTCTGGCAATGGAATAAATCTTCCTGGGATTTAAATGTACTTTTCCCCTGATAAACTCCGGCCGGTTATAATTATACACATAAGTATTATAATAACCGGGATCTTCCTGAGGTAATACAAAAGGTTTTGCTGCATTGCCGTTTTCATCGATGTGCGAAAACCATACCTGGGATAGCAAACCATCATCCCTTTTACTTACAAACAAGAGCCAGTTTCCCTGTGATGACCAGGAAGGGTAACTCTCTGTGAATCTTGAATTAATTGAAGGTCTGCTAATTTCACCTGTTTCTTTATGATAAAAGTAAACATCTGCTTCCTGGTTATAAATGGAAAAGTATCCGTAATTCACCCCAATAAAAGAAATCCATTTACCCGATGGTGATTCTCTTGGAAAGGTGATGCTTCCACCAAAATCCTTTGATTTAATCAGGGTATCCCTATCGCCAAACTCCCGGCTTTCCGCATTAAAATCAATTTTCATAAGGTTGTAACGGATAGAATAATATGGAGTTTTCTCATTTACCGCTTCGGAGCATAAATACAATAGCTCTTTCCCATTGGCCGACCATACCGGCATATTTTCCAGCTGAACAGATGATAGTTCTTTGGGCCGGATGATCATATTATCTTTTATATCATAGAAAACAATATCAGAGTATTTGTCCATTACAAATGCGGTTTTATCCATGCGGGAATGAAACAGCTGGCTGATGCTGTTAACGGAGAAGGCAATGAGATCTCCCGATGGATGCCAGGAAGGATATACACCTGCTGCGCGGGTATGATCCATTTTGGTATTGATCAATTGTCCTGATTCGTCATTCCATATAAAAGTGCCCCCATAAGCTCCCCTCATATGGAACATAAACTGATCCGGATTCCCTGAATTAAAGGAATGGCAATTCATGCAATTATCATCGCTCAATTTATTTTCCATTATCGGAGTTTCCCTGAAAGTTTCCAGGGATCGCTGGTAAATCCCCATATCCTTCCAGAGTATATTTGCAGGGGGAATTTTCCTGAATGCTATAAAGGGATCAATTTCATCAGAGGATATTTCATTTTTTACAGTTTTCAGTTTGATCCATCCGGAAGAACCCTTTTTGATATACGTACTGATCTCCAGACTTCCTCCCCTGTCTTCATCCAGTAAATTTCTCCATTCCCTGATTCCAATTTTAATAATCCCGCTCTTACTCATCAGGGAAACCGATCTGCCCTGGCTGTTTTCAATTTTCACAAAATAGTTTTCAGCCTGATTTTTTATCCTGAAGTTTAAAGGTGCAATGTTGGGAGGTATAGTGATGCCGGTGTAATCAGGATAAATCTCCGGGGCTTCTTCCTCTTGAACATAATTTTCCGGCATCGGATTGCAGGCCCAAACGGTAAACAGACCCAAAAGAAAAAACAATTTTAAAAATGCTTTTATGTGTCTCATCTTTATTAATTAGTTTTGGATTCCTCCCGGTCCGATAAAGTTTAAATAATACCAGTAGGTATTTTTGTATACCGCAGCCTTTTTCTGTGCATCCGCCCTGCTTTTACCCGTCGAAACCGTTCTGTAAAATTCCGTGAATTTGTTGAGGGTATTT
>CBDUPM010000478.1:0-2894 GCA_965369105.1 uncultured Bacteroidales bacterium
GAATCAAAACTTTTGATGTATGCAACTGATGCTTCGGCATACAGGCAAAAACCTTTGGGAGTTGTATACCCGAAGACCGTTGATGAGATCAGAAATATTATAATTGAATGTAATGCTGCAGAAACTACGGTAATCCCGCGTGGAGCAGGGACTTCACTGGCAGGACAGGTGGTGGGTGAAGGTGTTGTAATAGATATTTCCCGGTATTTTAATCGTATTCTTGAAGTTAATGAAGGTGAAAAATGGGTAAGAGTAGAACCCGGTGTGGTTCTTGACGAACTAAACCTTTTTTTACACCAATACAATTTATTCTTCGGTCCGGAAACTTCTACATCCAACCGTTGTGTTATGGGGGGGATGGTAGGAAATAACAGCAGCGGGCTCCATTCCTTAATCTATGGAACCACCCGTGAGCATCTGATTTCACTTAAATGTATTTTAAGCGATGGTTCCCCGGCGGAATTCGGACCCCTTACGGAAGCTGAATTTCATAAGAAAACGGAACTGAATAATCTGGAAGGAGAAATATACAGGCATATCGCCGGGCTTTTATCTGATAAAGCCAGGCTGGAACAAATAAAAAATGAATTTCCTGACCCCGGAATAGTAAGGCGAAATACCGGCTACGCCCTGGATGAATTAGCTGATTGTTCTGTCTTTCAGAAGGAATCCGGGAAAAAATTCAATTTTTGTAAGCTACTGGCAGGATCAGAAGGAACACTCTCATTTATTACCGAAATAAAATTAGCTCTTATAGACCCTCCCCCTGAAAATAAACTGATAGTTTGCGCTCATTTTGAATCAGTTAAGAAAGCCATCAGAGGAAACCTCATTGCCCTAAATCACAAGCCGGCAGCTGTTGAATTGATGGATGATAAAATCCTTGAACTGACAAAAACCAATATCGAACAACGGAAAAACAGGTTTTTTGTTAAAGGAAATCCGGGAGCAATCCTTATCGTTGAATTTACCGGTAAAAGCCAGGAAGAAATAGATCAATCTGCCAGGGAAATGATACAAGACCTGAAAATCAATGGGCTTGGATATCATTACCCGGTATTGAAACAGGCTGATATAAAAAAGGTCTGGGCTCTGAGAAAAGCCGGATTGGGTGTTTTATCAAATATGCCTGGCGATGCAAGGCCGGTTTCTGTGATCGAAGATACTTCAGTGCTTCCGGAAGTACTGGAGGAATATATTGATGATTTTGACCGTATCCTGAAAAAGTATAAACTCGAATGCGTATACCATGCTCATATTTCGGTCGGAGAGCTGCATCTCAGACCCATACTTAATCTAAAAGATGAAAAGGATGTATTGACTTTCAGGGAGCTGGCCCGGGAATCTGCTATCCTGGTAAAGAAATACAGGGGATCTCTTTCCGGTGAACATGGCGATGGAAGACTGCGCGGGGAGTTCATTCCCATTATGGTGGGTGAAGAAATCTACCAATGGTTTAAGGATCTGAAAAATTGCTGGGATCCAAAGGGGATATTTAACAGAAACAAAATTGTTAATACCCCGGCCATGAATTCATCGCTGAGATATAAACCTGGTTTTAAAACACCTGAAATCCCGACAATTTTTGATTTTTCATCTGAAGGAGGGATCGTCAGGGCTGCTGAAAAGTGCAATGGATCAGGCGATTGCAGAAAATCTCACCTGATAGGAGGGACTATGTGTCCCAGCTATATGGCCAGTAAAGATGAAAATAATACCACCAGGGCCAGAGCAAACATCCTGAGGGAATTTTTATCCAGGCCCAATCAAAAACATCCTTTCGACCACCCGGAAATATATGAAGTGCTCGATTTATGTCTTTCCTGCAAAGCCTGTAAGGCAGAATGCCCCTCAAATGTGGATATGGCTAAATTGAAAGCAGAATTCCTGCAACATTATTACGATACAAACGGGATCCCACTGAGGTCGAGACTGATTGCCTACATTGGTCTTATTCAGAAAGCAGGGAGTATCTTCCCCGGATTATTCAACTTCTTTATAAGCAATTCATTTGTTTCCAGTGGATTGAAAAAGGTTTTAGGTTTTGCCGGGAAAAGATCCATACCCCGAATTGGTAAAAAAAGCTTAACGAGATGGATCAGAAAAGAATTGCCTGCTCTTATGGGAAACCTGGAGGCGGAAGCCCCTGAAGTATTTCTTTTTATTGATGAATTTACAAATCTGAATGACGTGGAAACCGGAAAAAAAGTAGTAAAACTACTTACTGCACTGGGCTACAGGATAAAGATTGAAAATAATACCGAAAGCGGAAGAAGTTTTATTTCCAAGGGATTTTTAAGAACTGCCAGGAAAAAAGCTATTCATAATGTTTTATGCTACAAAGATAAGGTAACGGCAGAGAAGCCTTTGCTGGGAATTGAACCTTCAGCTATCCTTGCATTCAAAGATGAATACCCTGATTTTTTTATTGGGGAGATGAAAAAACTTGCATTGGAATTGGGCAAAAATGCCTTAATGGTGGAGGAGTTTCTCCTGCTGGAGATTGAAAAAGGAAGAATAAAAAAGGATATGTTTACAAATGAGTATAAGTCTGTTAAATTTCACGGACATTGTCAGCAAAAGGCCATTATTTCTACCGATGCAAGTATGAAACTATTATCATTTCCTGAGAATTACGAAGTAGAAGAGATCCCTTCCGGTTGTTGCGGGATGGCAGGATCTTTCGGTTATGAAAAGGAACATTATGATTTATCTATGAAAGTAGGAGAATTGGTGTTGTTCCCGGCAATCAGGAAAATGAAAGGGGAGGAATTGATAGCTGCACCCGGAACAAGCTGCAGGCATCAAATTACAGATGGAACAGCCCGGGAATCATTTCATCCTGCTGAAATTTTATATGATGCACTGAAATCAAAGGAAAATATTTATTAATG
>CBDUPM010000479.1:0-2891 GCA_965369105.1 uncultured Bacteroidales bacterium
GGAACAAAAATCTGGATTGAGGTTCCACCCATTAAGCCTGTAAGCACCATTGGAGCAGGCGACAATTTCAATGCGGGGATTACCTGGACCATCGTCCGGGAAGAACTTTCCAAAAGGGATTTTGAACACCTTCCTGAAAGCATGTGGCGAAGAATTGGAAATTCAGGAATTGAATTTTCAGCAGAAGTATGTAAAAACCTGGAAAATTATATCTCTGTTGAATTTGCTGTGGATATCCTCAGCCGCTAATTCAGCATCACCTGGCCCCCGGTAACCGGAATGGCCTGACCGGTTTCATATTTTTGATCTACAGCATATTTTATTGCCTTGAAAACATCGTCTACCCTGCAACCCCTGCCGATAGGGACCTGTTCTTCGTAGAATGCTTTAACATCTTCTATCGTTTTGGCGCCAGGGACCTTACCTGCTTTCAGGTACTGAATAAACAGTCCGTTTTCTTCATCAGCCCAGAGTGGACCTTCGAAGAAATTTCCGGGGCATATGGCATTGACTTTTATTTTATGGGGAGCCAGTTCTATGGCAAATGACTGGGTTAATCCAATCCCTCCGAATTTTGCTCCGGCATAGGCGAAATTTTTATTACTTCCTTTTAATCCGCTTTTGGAATTCACCTGGATAATATCTGTAAAATAACCGGGTTTAACCTTATTTTGTAATTTCATTACGGATGATGCTTCCCGGGCACACAGATAAAAACCTTCATAATTCACTTTGGTCATAAGTCTGAAAGTATCCGGATCCATCTCATCCAGGCTACCGGCACGCAATATTCCGGCATTAGAGATAAATAAGTCGATACCTCCGAAATTAGCAACGGTATCAATAATTAAATGTTTAACGGATGAAGGATCAGACACATCTGTTTTTGAATACATTACCTGATTCTTTGCTGCGAAAGCAGCCAGATCAGTGGCTGTTTTTTCGCCTTTTTCTTCATTTAAATCAGCAATTATCACATTTGCACCCTCCATAGTCAGATTTTTGGCTAATCCCTCTCCAAAACCCTGTGCTGCACCCGTGACAATACATATTTTCTGATTAAAAATATTTTCGTTCTGGGAACCTTTTGATATTTGTCTCCGGTAATTTTCAACCTCCCAGTTGTCGATAAATGAAATATCTTCCGGGCTCAAAAACTGAGGACCTCCAAAGCTTTCAGAGTAAAGACTGATTTTAAGAAGATCTTCATAAACATCCAGGGCAATATCTGCAGCTTCAGCAGTATCCTCCACTGCAACCAAACCATAATCCCGGATGAGAATTATTTTTGGATCATATCCGTTTTTTTTCTGGAATTCAGCCAGTTGACGTTGAAATGACATGATTATAGCCTCAGGACTTTTACTTTCATCAATATAAATGTAATCAGCCTTACAATAGACAATTATATCAGGTGTAAAGGGAAGGGAGGCTTTGGCAAAACTTGTTTTGTTTTTATAAAAAACCTGGTGTAGAGAATTATGCCTGATTTTTAATATTTTAGCTTTTTCTTCTGAAAGCATCATCCTCATATAGGGCAGAAATTCTGTTATTTCCCCATTTACAGGAAGGTCTTCGATTTCCCGAATCCCACCCGAAGCTTCAACGATGGTGGTGGTAATATGATGATAGATTTCTTTTATTTCATTCGTATCATTTGAACTGACAAATACCCCATGATTCTCCAGGAAAATGATATTCGGGTCTTTTCCAAATTTTTCACGATAGGGGCCAAGGGCTTCAATAACTTTTCTGAAAAGTGTATATCCGGCTGAATATTCGATAAACATCGCTTCTTCACCAAATAATTCAAGGGTCTTTTGCTTTACATTTTTCGAACACATCAGAGCATTATTCATGGTTGGATGCATGTGCACAACAAAAGAATATTCAATTAACTCATGAAGTGAAGTTTCAACAGAAGGTCTTTTTTGCTTTTCAGGATAAATATTTGCTGCCATCAGGTCGGTTTTCACCTCTACCTCTCTGATCTGTTCATCTGAATTATATTTCTTATCCCTGATAATCCGGACCTTTGAACGGTCAAGCACAGCAAATCCTTCTTCATCTATAGTTGCTAAAGTGGCCCCACTTGCCTTTACCCAAATATGCTTTTGGTTTTTATAGGAGGTATTCCCTCCTCCTGCAAGTGTATATTCCTTTTGCACCCCAAAATATTGTGAAATATCGATTAGATCTTTGATTTCTTTCTTCATGATTGTTTGTGTGATTAAATTCTAAATTATGATTGCAGCCAATATTCAATTACGGCATTTCCAAGCTCAATAAATTCATCTTTCTGGTTTAGCCTGGGTTTTCCGTTCCGGTCGATGTATCCGTCCATTTCTTTGGATCTCAGGTATTGATGGGCAGCCTGAACACACACGCCCTCAAAGCAAATTCGCTTGAGCTCTGCATCCAGATCCCTGCCTCCCCGGGTATCAACTTTTAATGGAATAAGGTCGGGGGTATTGTGTTCCGTTCCAAAGCTTATAATAAAATTCCGGTCATGAAAATAGCTTACAAATTCCATTAAGCGGTCATGATTATTTCTACCAGGGATTAACTCAATGGAGGCAACATTCATGGCAATCAGCTTTTCAAACATTTTTTCCATATCACTTTCAAATTCTGTGTAGTTTCCATCTTTATCATCCAGAAGTACAGGGTATGTGGGTATTCCACCCGCATCAGTGATAATTTTGATAATATCTTCAATTTCCAGGAATGCTTTTGAATCTTCCTTTACAAATGCAACTCCCCCGGATTTTAGAAGGTTTGAACGTATTTCACCTTCAATGGAAGAGTTATTTGTAAGGTCTGCTTTACACTCCTTACCCTGATAAATTTTGCTAAAGATTTCTCTTCTTTCAGGTTCAGATTTGTAATGA
>CBDUPM010000480.1:0-2885 GCA_965369105.1 uncultured Bacteroidales bacterium
GATCAGAGCTTTTTTATACAATTGTGGATAAAAATATTTTACAAATTCATTCAATCCACCCGGTCCCATATCCGGAATATGCAGATAACCAACTTCTCCGTTCGTCTTTTTACTTACATATTCAATATTGTTTTGAACCCAGTTGAAATAATACAATGCAGATTCATCTGCAATAGGCGTTACAAGTACTTTCCTGCTTCCTTCCATCTCAGGTTTTGTGTTTACAGTCAGCTCTACCTGATTACCAGCTTTTCCTACCAGCATGGAAAAGATATCCTTAACCTTTGCAGTAGAATTTCCGTTAATGGCCAGAATATAGTTCCCTGCTTCCACACCCACTCCTATTTCTGTCAGTGGCGATCTTAATGTACTGCTCCAGTTTGCACCTTTGAGTACCTTATCCACTTTGAAGTATCCGGATTTATCCTTGCTCAGATCGGCTCCTAAAAGACCGGTCTGAATTCTTTCAGGTTTTTCCTTTTCTCCTGAATTGATATAAGCATGACCCACACTTAATTCCCCAATCATTTCTCCGATAATATAAGTCAGATCATCGCGATGGCGAACATAGGGAACCAGTGCTCCATATTTTTCTTTCATTTTCGGCCAGTCAACTCCGTGCATGTTAGGAACATAGAAAAAATCTCTCATTTGCCTCCAGCTTTCATCAAAAATCTGTGCCCACTCAGCCGACTTATCCAGCTTTACAGTTAAACCGGAAAGATCTATGGGATCCTTTATGCTAACAGCTCCGGAAGGAGGGTCAATTACTTCCCATTTACCCATGCTTCCAACCAGCATCTTTTTACCACTGGAGTTTAAACCAAAATTCAGGTTTTTCCCCATTTCAGTCTCTTTCTTTTCTTTAAGGTCATATACCATAGCGGTTATACCTTCATTCATTTTCCATTTGATATAGTATACTTTTCCTTCAACTGACTGAACAGAAAAATAATTGCCCGGTGTCATTTCCAGTGAAAGGATTCTGTCCCCAATGCCTTCGATATCAATTTTAGTCCCTTCATCTTTGCCTTTTTCATCCTTTTTATCTTCCTTCTTCTCTCCTTCATCCTTTTCATCTTCGATTTTCACCAGGTTATTTTCAGGAGCAAAGGGTGAGGGGGTGTCTTTTGCAAGGGTGGCGAGATATACTTTTGACATATCGCCATAGGAATGGTTCCATTCGGTCTGACTGTAGGTAGGATTAAAATCCCTGCTTGAAACAAAATACAGATATTTTCCGTCGGGTGAGAATTCCGGTGATCCGGAATCGTACCAGTCATCGGTCACATCAAAATGTTTTTTTGATTCCAGGTTATAGAGTTTTACGATACCGAAACGATTACTTGATGCAGAACTATAGGCGATCCATTTGCTGTCAGGAGACCAGTCATAATTTCCGGGAACGGTATATTTCTCGGTGGTAACCAGAGTTAGTTGCCCGCTTTCCACATCGATATACCTCAGTCTCATTTTCCGGTCATGGAAAAGAATCTTTTTACTGTCGGGCGACCACTTCAGTCCAAAAATATAGGTGTCAGCATTTTTGGTAAGCTGCCTGGCAGGTTCTGAACCATCCTGTTTTTGAATATAAATTTCAAATTCACCGGATTTATCTGAAATAAATGCGATGTGTTTGCCATCTGGAGACCATTCTACATTTCTTTCGTGGCTGCCCGGACTTTGAGAATAATTATAAGTAATTCCTTCATCAGCAGCTACACTAAAGATATCTCCCCGTGCAGTCAGGATCACCCTTTCGCCATCCGGAGAAACATCTCCCGAACTAACGGATTTACATACATCCTTAATTTCAGTTCTTGCATAAGGAGAATCATCAGCAATCATGATACTCAGTTTTTCCGGGCTACGTTTTTTGGCATCCATTTTATAGATATAACCACCATTTTCAAATACTATCATTCCTCCACCGGATGAAGGGAATTTAATATCGTATTCTTCGAAGTTTGTGACCTTTTGGGTGGTTTTTGCAGAATTATTATAGACAAAAAGGTTCATTCTGCGATCGCGGTCAGAAAGGAAGAAAATATCATCATCAATCCACATTGGAATAATTTCCTGTGCATCTGTATCTGTTATTTTTTCTACCATTCCTGACTTAAAATCAAAGATCCTGATGTCATCTGCCATTCCGCCTTCATAATATTTCCAGGTCCTGAATTCGCGAAACACCCAGTTGAATGCCAGTTTTTTTCCATCAGGGGAATAAGAACAGAAACCTCCAAAAGACAGGGGAAGTTGTTCAGAAATTCCACCATCGACAGGAACTTTAAATAAATGTCCTTTAAATGAGTTAAATGTCTGCTTTCTTGTACGGTAAACGATATATTTCCCATCGGGAGTCCATCCCATTACAATATTATTGGGACCCATCCTGTCGCCAATGTCGTCTCTTCCCAGGGTTGCAGTATAGGTCAGCCTTTTCGGAGTTCCCCCGCTTGAAGGAATTACAAAAACTTCTGTATTTCCGTCATACTGACCGGTAAATGCGATCATTTTCCCGTCGGGAGAAAATTTTGCAAACATTTCAAAACCATTGTGGGTTGTCAGCTTTCTGGCCATCCCTCCATTAATGTCAGAAGAATAGAGATCGCCTGCATAGGTAAAAACTAATTGATCTCCATTCGTAGCAGGAAATCTTAATAAACGGGCTTCATCCTGAGCAATTGCTGAGCCCAATAAGAAAATAGCAATCAGCAATGTAGAAAAAATCTGTTTTTTCATGAGTATAAATTTTGATTTGATAATTTATGAAACAGAAAGCAAAGCTTGACGTATACTGGTTTGATAGCTTAGGTTTTTCTGCATCATAGAGTTTAATTTGGTTTGAATTTGTATAAGACTACTAAATTAAAAATTTAAAG
>CBDUPM010000481.1:0-2869 GCA_965369105.1 uncultured Bacteroidales bacterium
GCAGGAAGAAACGCACCTGTATGGCTGGAAGATAAAATCAAATCCTTTTCAGATCAGTCAGTTGTTTATCATGGTGAAGTTGAGAATGCTTATCAGTTTATGAATAAATATGCCATTTTTGTCAGCCCTCTGTTTACCGGTAGTGGAATACGGATTAAAATTCTGGAAGGGATGATGATGCAAAGAGTAATTGTTGCTACAACTATTGCTGCAGAAGGAATCCCGGTGTCTCATCAGCAAAATATATTTATCATTGATGATCCTCAGGAAATGCTCGATTGTCTTTTAGACTTATGCAGAAACAGGGAGGATTATAATACAATAGGCAGGGAATCAAGAGCATTCGTTATTGAAAATTTTAATAACTTAGCGACCAGTAAGAGATTAAGTGAGTTTTACCGAATGAATCTATCATGATTCTGCAAATACTTTTCTGGACATCCGTATTTTTGATATTCCATTCTTATATGTTATATCCTTTGATTCTCAAGTTTCTGTCAAGAAATAAGAAACCGAATTCAGAGGTTTATACCCCGGAGGATGATCTCCCATTTGTTTCTGTTATTATGTCGGTTCATAATGAAGAAATGGTCATTGTGGAGAAAATCAGAAGTATCTATTATACATTGTATCCCCAAAATAAATTTGAAGTGCTGGTAGGATCCGACAATTCCACCGATGGAACAAACAGAATCTGCAAAGTTTATTCGGGGAATTACAATGAGTTTCGTTTTTTCGAATTTAAAAAACGCCAGGGTAAACCCGCGGTTGTCAATCAACTGGTTGAAAAGGCAAAAGGTGAAATTCTGATTTTGACAGATGCAAAGGTCTTCTTTGAAATTGATACCATTTATGAACTGGTAAAGAATTTCAAAAATCAAAAAATTGATATTGTCGGGGGAAATATCATTACTCCTAAAAGCAGGAAAGACGGTATTTCAATACAGGAGAAAGCGTTTATGAATCGTGAGCTTTTAATGAAATACCAGGAAGGCCTGATCTGGGGAAAAACCATAGGCATTTATGGAGCAATATATGCCATCAGGAAAAAAGCGGTGCAAAAGGTTCCGCAAAATTTCTCAGTGGATGATTTTTATATTACCATGAAAGTGCTGGAGTCAGGAGGAAAAGCAATTATTGAACAATCTGCAAAATCGACAGAAAATGTCCCTAATGATTCCCAGGTAGAATTTAATAGAAAAGTAAGAATCTCCAGCGGCAATTTTCAGAATTTAAAAGCTTTCAAAAAGAGCCTGTGGCCACCCTGGAGTTCCCTTGCATTTGCACTGTTTTCTCATAAAGTCCTGAGATGGTTTACCCCTTTCCTTATCATTATTTCTTTTGTTTCAGCAGCTTTACTGGCAATGAAAAATGAATTTTATTCCTACCTATTTTATCTTGAATCTCTGATATTTATCATGCCATTATTAGACCTTATTTTGAGGAAATTAAACATACATATTGTATTTTTGCGATTCATAAGTCATTTCCTTCTAATGAATATTGCCTTGATTGTTGGATTTGGAAAGAATTTAATGGGGTTCGAATCGAATGTATGGCAACCAACAAAAAGATAAACGTGAAAGATATAAAACTGAATAGAATTGAAGAGGCTATTGATGACATAAAAGCCGGTAAAATTGTCATCGTTGTGGATGATGAAGACAGGGAAAATGAAGGTGATTTTGTTTGTGCTGCAGAAACCATTACTCCGGAAATTGTGAATTTTATGGCAACCAACGGCCGGGGCCTTATTTGTGTATCCTTAACTGAGGAAAGATGCCAGGAACTTGAACTGGAAATGATGGTCTCAAATAATACAAGTTCACACACTACCGCATTTACGGTATCCGTCGACTTAATCGGGCACGGATGCACCACAGGAATCTCAGCATCTGACCGTTCGAAAACCATCAAAGCCCTGGCCAGCAATAAAACAAAACCGGACGACCTGGCAAGGCCCGGACATATCTTTCCCCTTAAGGCCAAAAGAAATGGGGTTTTGAGGCGATCCGGACATACGGAAGCTGCAGTAGACCTTTCCAAACTTGCCGGACTTCATCCCTCCGGGGCACTTGTTGAAATAATGAATGAAGATGGCAGTATGGCCCGTTTGCCTCAATTAATGGAAATTGCAGATCATTTCAATCTTAAAATAATATCGATTAAAGATCTGATTTCTTTCAGGCTTCAGGAAGAAAGTCTGATCATTAAAGGTGTTGAGGTTGAACTCCCAACGGAATATGGAAATTTTTATTTAACCCCTTTTATTCAAAAATCCAATGGATTGGAGCATGTAGCCCTGACCAAAGGAAACTGGAAAAAAGATGAGGAAGTCCTGGTAAGAGTCCATTCCTCCTGTGTTACAGGCGATATATTTGGCTCCTACCGTTGCGATTGCGGGGACCAGTTGCATGAAGCAATGAGAATGATAGATAAGGAAGGTAAGGGCGTTATCATTTATATGAACCAGGAAGGTCGTGGAATTGGCTTATTCAACAAAATAAAAGCCTATAAACTGCAGGAACAGGGAATGGATACCGTGGAAGCCAACCTCAAGCTGGGTTTCAATGATGATGAGAGGGATTATGGGATTGGAGCCAGTATCATGCATTCCCTCGAGTTAGGTAAAATTAAACTTATCACGAATAATCCGGTGAAACGGGCCGGACTTGAAGGATATGGAATCGAAATAACCAAAAATGTTCCCCTGGAGATCCCAATAAATGATCACAACCGGTTCTATATGGAAACCAAAAGAGATAAAATGGGACACTTTCTGAATATTGTTAGTTATAATAAAAAGTGATTCCTGGATTTCGTTATAAGCCAGTTTTCGAACCCTGACAAAAAAACAGCACCCCTGGCA
>CBDUPM010000482.1:0-2867 GCA_965369105.1 uncultured Bacteroidales bacterium
AATAAAAGCAACCCCCGGTGCAACTGTTTTGGTGGCCAGAAATGGCAAAGTTGTTTTCCATAAGGCTTATGGTTTTCATACCTACCGGAAACGACAAAAGGCAGAGAAAGAGGATTTATATGATCTTGCTTCCATAACCAAGATTGCAGCCACTCTGCCCTTGTTGATGAAATTAGATGATGCTGAAAGGTTTTCGGTGGATCATACCCTGGGTCATTACCTGAATTTCCCTGATTCATGTAATAAAAAAAACCTGGTAATAAAAGATATCCTTTGCCATCAATCCGGATTAGCTTCCTGGATACCCTTTTACTATAAAACCCTTGAACCCCTCGACACCAGTGAGAGTCTGATAAGTTCGAACTTTTCCTGGGCCTATCCCTACAAAATCGGAAATCATGCCTATGCAAATCGAAATATAACTTACAAGGAAGGAGTGTTTAACAGTGTTTTCTCGAATGAATATCCTATACTGGTAGCTGAAAACTTATATTTGCATAAAGATTACCGGGATACCATCGTGAATAATATCCTGGACTCAGAGCTTCTTGAACCAGAATACCGCTATAGCGATTTAGGCTATTACCTCTTCAAGGAAGTAGTTGAAAATGAGACCGGAAGGGATATTTATCCTCTTATTTATAAAGAATTTTATGCTCCACTGGGTGCTGAGACATTAGGATATTTACCCCTGAACCGTTTTCCTCCCGAAAAGATTGCTCCTACCGAAAATGATCTGATTTTCCGGAGGCAGATTCTGCGTGGTTATGTTCATGATCCGGGTGCAGCCATGCTGGGGGGTGTAGCAGGTCATGCCGGGTTATTTTCTAATGCCAATGACCTGGCAAAGATGATGCAAATGTATTTGAACGGTGGGGAATACGGTGGAAAACGCTTTCTCAGCGATAGTGTTATATTGAAATACACCACCAGGGTTTATACCGATAACGGGAACAGGAGAGCCCTGGGTTTTGACAAACCGGAACCGGATATTGAAAAGCCGGGACCTGCAAGTGAATCAGCCAGTCTTTCAAGTTTTGGACATTCAGGATTTACCGGAACCCTTGCCTGGGTTGATCCGGAAAAGGATCTGGTATATATCTTCCTATCCAACCGGATTCATCCTAATCAATATAATTCCCTGTTGATAAGCGAGGATATCCGCACCCGTATCCAGGAAACAATTTATCAGTCGATAATTGAATAGAATTCCCGGGGATATTTATTGAATTTTCTGATCAGCGTCTTTTTTAAAAAGGTGCTGAAAAACAAGAATTTTTTTATTCTGTTTGATAATTATCATACTTATTAACACAAGCTAAGCTATACATTTGTGTACCTTTAACATTTCAAAAAAAGTTAAAGGAATAATGATATAATAAAACGATAAATTTATAATGAAACCAACACATATTGAACACATTGGAATTGCAGTAAGCAATCTGGAAGAAGCAATATCATATTATGAAAAGACCCTGGGACTTGAATGTTATGCCATTGAGGAGGTGAAGGATCAAAAAGTTAAAACCGCCTTTTTTAAAGTGGGTGACACCAAAATCGAACTTTTGGAATCGACCGATCCTGAAGGACCCATTGGAAAGTTTATTGAAAAGAAAGGTCCCGGAATGCACCATATTGCCTTTGCAATGCCCGACGTTGCCAAAGCGCTTACGGATGCTGAAGAAAACGGAGTCAGATTGATAGATTCCCAACCCCGGAAAGGCGCTGAAGGATTAAGCATAGGATTTTTACATCCGAAATCAACTTTTGGGGTTTTGACAGAATTTTGTGGAGAATGAAATAGTGGGAATCCGGAATTTTTTAACTCCATACTTTCTAATACCCAAATCACCAAATATTAGCACATTAGCAAATTAGCACATTAGCACATTAGCACATTAGCACATTAACAATATGTCCAATCAAGACAAAGTAAAAAAGCTTATTGAGCTCCGGGAAAAAGCCAAACTCGGAGGAGGAGAAAAAAGAATTGATGCACAGCATAAAAAAGGAAAGTTTACCGCCAGGGAAAGGATTGAGATTCTGCTGGATGAGGGAAGCTTCGAGGAATACGATATGTTTGTGCAACACAGGTCGCATGATTTTGGCCTCGAAAATCAGCAATTCCTTGGCGATGGCGTGGTCACAGGTCATGGTACCATTGATGGAAGGGTAGTATATGTTTACGCACAGGACTTTACCGTATTTGGAGGTTCATTGTCAGAAACACATGCAGCCAAGATCTGTAAAATTATGGATCAGGCAATGAAAGTGGGCGCCCCGGTGATCGGAATTAACGACAGTGGAGGAGCAAGAATACAGGAAGGAGTGAACAGTCTTGCCGGTTATGCTGAGATTTTTGAAAGAAACATCCTGGCATCAGGCGTAATTCCCCAGATATCAGCCATTTTTGGTCCGTGTGCAGGAGGGTCAGTTTATTCACCGGCCCTGACTGATTTAATCATCATGACCGACAAAACATCCTATATGTTTGTAACGGGTCCGAAAGTAACCAAAACCGTTACAGGTGAAGTAATTTCTACGGAGGAACTGGGTGGAGCTAATGTTCATGCAAGCAAATCGGGTGTATCGCATTTCGTGGCTGAGGATGAAGAGGAGGGCTTATTGATCATCCGAAAAATTATTTCATATCTGCCCCAAAACAACCTGGAAGATCCTATCATAACAGAATGTATTGACCCGATCGATCGTCTGGATGATGAACTGAATGAGATTATTCCTGAAAATCCAAGTCATCCCTATAATGTGAAGGATGTTATTTTCAGTATTGTGGATGATACGGAGTTCCTGGAAATACACCGTGATTATGCAAAAAATATAGTGGTAGGTTTTGCTAAATTTAATGG
>CBDUPM010000483.1:0-2862 GCA_965369105.1 uncultured Bacteroidales bacterium
AATTATTCTCCTGGAATTTCTTTGATGATAAAACATTCTTCATACTCACGATCTTCGGGTACTGGTTCGGGACCTCAATCCCTATCGTTCCTTTACCCGGAATGGGAGCAATAATTCGTATACCCAGTGCGGCGAGACTAAGAGCAATATCGTCTTCAAGGTTTTTTATCCTGGAAATACGGATACCGGGAGCCGGGACTATTTCGTATAAGGTAACGGTCGGACCAATGGTGGCTTTTATTTTATCAATTTGAATTTTGTAATGTGCCAGCGTCTCTATGATTTTATTTTTATTGCTGATCAACTCTTCATTACTTACAGAAGGATTTCCGGTTTCATGATCAGATAATAATTTCAGCTCCGGGTACTTATAAGAGGATAAATCCAATTTAGGATCATAATCTTCAGAAATAACTGTTTTTTCAGAAGTTTCCTCTTCTTTTATTTTGGAAACAGTCATTTCTACCTCTTCTCCCTTTGCAGGCTTTTTTTCCGGCTCCTTATTCTGTTTGGGGGGGTCTGCAATTTTATCATCTTCCACACTAATCTCAAATTCCGGGGAATTGTTTTCCATTTCTTCTTCTTCTGATGGCTTGTCTTCTACTTCAAATTCCAACTTCTTTTTGAACAATCTGAAGGATAAGAAACCGGTACTGCCATTAAAAGTATACAGGATAAATCCGAGAATACTGATCAGAATCAGAAAAGCCGTTCCTGCTGCACCCAAAATGGATTTCAGCCAGAGGAAGAGGAAATATCCATAAGCTCCACCCGGACCGCTTCCCAGGAAAGAAGTTTTACTGTAAAACAGAAAACTCAATAATACAGATAAAATAATGGTGGACAAAAACAGCGACATAAAAAGCTTCCCTGGTTTAAAGGATTTTATGCCTAATAAATTAATTCCCAGAGCCCCTAGGAAAACCGGTACAGAAAAGCTTGCAAGTCCGAATAATTTGTTCAGAAACAAACTTGAAATCCATGCTCCAATTTTTCCGGCATGGTTTTCAACGATTATTTCCGATGAAGAAAATACTTTTGCCCAGGAAAAGTCATGATCATTCTCCCAGGTAAAAAAGTAGGAAATAAAGGCAATAATAATATAGGTTGAAAAGAGGACCAGAAAAAAACCAAAAGTGATCCTAAATCTGTCGTCTTTAAAGAATTTAATCGTATTGCGGAGAGTATGAACCAGTCCTTTCTTTTTTGCCATAATCGGGAGGAGAAAACCTTTATTATTTAAATAAACTTGTTATCGTATTTTCCATTTTTACCCTGGAAACTTCTTTATATCCATCTGGTACTGCAAATACATTGGTGGATAATATTTCTTCAACATAATCTTCAGCCGTGAGGAACATTTCCAAAACGTCAAGTTTAGTATAAAATTGTAGCAAAACTTCTTCTATCTCACTGTAAGGAGTAGTTTTATTAGGAGAGGAGAAATCTATCTCATTGGTTCCATATACCAGCACTTTTTCATGCTCCGGAAGAATAAATTCATACTCTTTGCAGTTCATATCCAGGATTTTCTTTTCATTTCCGGTCATCGAAATAATTAATCCTTCCAGTTCATCTATACTACAGGGTAATTCACCTCTTTTTCCTTCATGATATAGCTTTTCATTGAATATTTTCAATAAGGTAATTACTTTTTGTTTTTTCAGGTTTGCTATATATGTCAAAGAAAATTGTCCGAAAAAACCCTTGATAGAATTCATTGCATAATGATCCCCCAGGATAAGCTTCATTCTTTTAGGAAGCACATTTGTAGGGATACTTCCGGCAGTCTTATCCAGGTATTCTACCCTGTAATTTATAACGATCGCCTCAATTTCTTTTTCTTTCCCGGTTTTATCACAAGCCGTAAAAAGAATAATGATCACAAAGACAACGGAAAACTTTTGTAAAATACTCAAAATCAATAATATACGATAAGTTAAACTTTTTGTAAAGATATAAAATAAATTGTTCTTCAGGAAATTAGTTTTAAACAATACCCAAGATTTAATTCAGGGAATAAGATATATTATGAGGGCAGGGTCAAACTAAATTTATTGTTTTATAACAACCTGAAAGTGGAACTTTGGATGATGGTTTTTTTTAGATTTGCTAGCCTGAAGTAATAAGTGTCGGGAGTCCTTATAATTATATCAATGACCCCCGTTGTCCTTAGCTTAAGGATGAAAAAAATTGAAAAATGAAAAAACTGGCCGTAATTGCATTAGGAGGAAATGCCTTATTGCGTGGTGATCAATCGGGTACTATTGAAGAGCAGGAGCAGAACACTACCGATACCCTTGAAAATCTGGTTCATTTAATTCGGGAAGGTTATAACCTGGTAATTACTCATGGTAATGGACCCCAGGTGGGGAATATTTTGTTAAGAAATGATGCCGGTGAGTCAAAATATAATATTCCGCAAATGCCTCTGGATATTTGTGTCGCTGACTCACAGGGAGGAATCGGGTATATGATTGAACGGATGATCAAAAATGTTCTGATAAAGAATAACATAGAAAAGGAAGTAGTTACACTGGTTACTCAGGTAATGGTAGAAAAAAATGATCCGGCTTTTAATAATCCCAGTAAGCGGGTCGGAAAAATTTACACAAAGGAAGAGGCCATTGCCATTGAAAAAGAAAAAGGTTGGAAATTCAAGGAGGAGATAAAGGTTAAAGATGGGTGGAGAAGAGTTGTTCCATCGCCCCAGCCCATTGGGATTATGAATGAAAAAGTTATAGAGATTATGGCGAATCAGGGGACAATTGTAATTGCAGCCGGTGGGGGAGGTGTACCGGTTTATATGGATGAAAATAAAAATATACGGCCATCTGAAGCAGTTATAGATAAGGATTTAGC
>CBDUPM010000484.1:0-2853 GCA_965369105.1 uncultured Bacteroidales bacterium
ATTTAGGATTTTTGGCAATATCTTTGAAATGTTCAACCTTAATTTCAAGGGCAACACCAAACATGATAAATGCCAATGTCAGGTTTAGAATAAAAAGACCTTCGGGAGAAAAATTCAGATGAAGAGTATCCAGTAGCTTCAGGGCTTCTTTCATAAAAGTAGTTTTAGTCTCAAAAGAAAACCTAATCAGGAAAATAAATTTTGATTAGGCGATTAGGTTTTAATGAGTTGTGTTAATGTGGCCTAAGATAAGAAAAATTTAATATGTCATAATAAAAATGTTAATTTGTAATTCATTTGTAAATAAAATAAACTTCATATATGATACAGAATTTCAGAAAGTTAAATCCTGAGGAGATACAGGAAAATACATTCAGGCTTATTGGCAAAGACTGGATGCTTATTAGTGCCGGCAGTATAAATTCATGGAATACCATGACAGCCAGCTGGGGACAAATGGGTATATTGTGGAATCTTCCGGTTGCGCTTGCTTATATCAGGCCGCAAAGATATACTTTTGAATTTGTGGAGAAATCAGAATATTTTACGCTAAGTTTCTTTGCAGAAGAATACAGGAGCATACTGAATTTCTGTGGCTCAAAATCGGGCCGGGATTATGATAAGGCAAAAGAAACCGGCTTGAAGGCTTTTGAAACTGAAAATAAAAACATTGGTTTTTCTCAGGCAAAATTAATCCTGGAGTGCAAAAAACTTTACGCTGATAATCTGGGTAGTGAAAAATTTCTTCAAAAGGATTTAATTACCAGGAACTATCCGAAAAAGGACTTTCACCGGTTTTACATTGGTCATATTGAGAATGCATGGGTTCGAAAAAAAGGTTTATAAAAGAAATTGAGCATATTGATTGAAAAAGATATTTCAGAGCGGAAGGCTATTCCAGGAATTGATTTCCCCTTGGTATTGTATGATGGCTATTGCAATTTATGCAGTGGAGCGGTGCAATTCATTCTGAAAAATGAAAAAAGGCCTGATATTTATTTTCTTTCCCTGCAATCCCCAAAATTAAAAACCTATGTTCCTGAACTGAATTTAACCCATGTACCGGACTCAGTGCTCCTTTTTGAAACCGGGAATCTGTTCAAAGAATCTACGGCAGCCCTAAAGATTTCAGGAAAACTAAAATTTCCTTACCATATATGTAAATATATGATTTACATTCCCCGGTTTCTCAGAGACCCGGTATACCGTTTAATAGCCAATAACCGGTATTCCTGGTTTGGGAAAAAAGCATCTTGTTTTATTCCTGCGGAAAATTGGAAATCCAGATTTCTGGATTAGTATCTTAGTCTCTTCGGGTTTTGAGTTCTGTTTTTCAAAGTTTGAGAAGAAAAGATCAAATATTTCAAAAAGTTTAATTAATATTTTAAACAATTTTAACAAAAGCTTGTTTCTTCAAAAAATAATCAAAATCTTAATCAAAGCATGAAAAAAAACCTAAGCCTTTTGGCACTAGTATTTCTTACCCTAAATTTATTCGCACAAGATGAAGCGGCGGACAGTTCGAAATGGGAATTCGGCGGACTTGCATCCTTAACTTTTAGCCAGGTATCACTATACCAGTGGGCAGCCGGAGGAGATCCCTCTACTTCAGGAAATGCATTATTTAATGTATTTGCCAATTACAAGGATGGAACTACCAGCTGGATAAACACCCTGGATATGGGTTATGGATTAATCAGCCAGGACGGAGACTCCAAGAAAAGTGATGACAGAATTGAGTTTAATTCACAATATGGCAAGAAAGCATCAAAAAAATGGTTTTACAGCGCGATGCTGAACTTTAAAACGCAATTTACGGACGGAGAAAATGCCGACGGAAAAAGAATTTCTACGTTTATGGCTCCGGGATATTTAACCGGATCAGTGGGTATGGATTACAGACCCAATGATAAATTCCAGTTATTTCTTTCTCCTGTAACCGCAAAATTGACATTCGTATCGGATGATACATTAGCTTCAATTGGAGCTTTTGGTGTTGAAGCGGATAAGAATTTCAGAGCAGAACTCGGAGGATATGCAAAAATTGCTTATAAGTCTGCTATACTGGAAAATGTCGATTTAAAAACCAAGATGGATTTCTTTGCCAACTACCAGAGTATTTCTTCTCTGGAAGATGTGGATGTAAACTGGGAAGTTTTACTCGCAATGAAAATTAATGAGTTTTTATCAGCCACTTTATTTACCAATATGATTTGGGATAATGACATTAAGCAGGTGGAAGTTGAAAATGCGGAAAATGAATCCGGAATACAGGTAAAATCGGTGTTTGGTGTCGGACTTTCCTATAAGTTCTAATTTTTTAATAGACTTTTCGGTACAATAATCAGCGTCTTTTGAAAGGCCGTATTGATGAACCATTTAAAAGGTTTATAAAATACGGCCTTTCTTTCTGCTAAAAGAATTGCTGTACTTTTTCTCTGAATTCAAAAATACAGGTATTTGATTGTCGGAAACAGGCAGTCAGAGATCTGTAAAGATATTTTTCCGGGTTTAGTAAGTGCGGCTAAAGGCTACTTTCTCCCCTTTCAAGTTTATGAAATTCAAGGCTTAAGCTGGCCAGTAAATTAGAAATCTGGTTAATGGCAGATTCTGTTTCCGGATTTATGTCTTTGGAGGAAATTTTAAGAAGGAGATATCCATAAAGTCCTGTAAAACTTGCTTTTATATCATTCGTTTCCGGATCCCCACTTTTAATTTTTAATTCATCAACTGCCGGTTTCGCTTCATGGTATAATTTTAAATACTCATTTTTTTCGGGGTTATTCAATAAACTTTCATGAATTTCATTCAGATCTGAGATAAGACTCTCTAAAATGGGTATATGTCCTGACT
>CBDUPM010000485.1:0-2850 GCA_965369105.1 uncultured Bacteroidales bacterium
TTTATCCATCTCTTTTCAACTGGAAAGGAGGGAATCTCTTTTAACTGATCAATTCTTGGATTTTCAAAATCTCTCAGCCTGATTCCATACAAATCATCCCTTTTTATTATGAACCATTCAAAAGAACCGGTTTTGCATATGCTTGGATTTTGGGTAATATCCGGTTCCAGTTTTGCTTCAGTCAAAATCTCTGAATTGATGTAAATCTCCGATCCGGGATGTACATAATATTTTATTTCATCCTTGTTTTTAACAATGCTTCCACAAAAATCCGGGGCACTTTCCGGAAAAAGGATGGAATTTGATGAATCAGAACCAATGGTATTTTCTCCCTCTGCCAGCCAGTACAGGCCTGCAAGATTCAGCCAGCCCGATTCAGATTTTAAGCGTTTTATCCGGTTTTCCTGCCATTGAGTAAATTCTTGAACATATTGTTTATCGGTATGCTCGGAACATGAGGACATAAGCCCGAATATCAATACGAATGTCAAAATGATTTTTTTCATCAGAGAAACATTTGAATATTTCAAAAAACCAAAGGAACTAATCTTTTCATTTATAACAAAGAATTATTCCTTTCAGAGTGCAAAAACCGGATTTTCTTGTTCCGGATATCAAAATATTCATTGATCAAAAATTGAGTCGAAAAATTCAAGTGGATTAAAAACAATTATAGCTTGATAAGTTACAGAAATACAGAGTATTATATTTTATTAAGATGAGGTTATTTTGAATGAAAATAAAGTTGGGTCGAAAAAATGTTTTGGTTTTTAGCTTAATCCCTATATATTCGTAAAGCTAAAATCGTTTTATATTTTTCTTTGTATGGAAATAAAACGGGTTTAGTTAAACAAAAACTAAACTAAAACTGTATCCCGTGAATCATTATGTGAAAAGCTTTTAAAGGAAGAATTCATATTCTGTGAAGCAGGTTACTTAAATCTTAAATCAAAACTAAACGCATGAAAAGACTACTAACTTTTGCAGGAGCAATATTGCTTACTGCAAGTTTGTTTGCTGGTGGACTTGTAACAAACACGAATCAAAGTGCATCCTGGGTACGCTTACCGGCAAGAGATGCAGCCACATCCATTGATGCGGTCTATTTTAATCCGGCCGGATTGATGAAACTTGAAAACGGTCTCCACCTTTCATTATCGAACCAGACTATCTGGCAAAACAGGAAAGTTTCAAACGATTTCCCTTATCTGAATGATTCAGAATATGAGGGAGAAATTTTCGCACCTGTATTCCCCAGCGTATATGCCGTATACAAAATGGATAAGCTGGCCTTTTCTTTTGGATTTAATGCCGTTGGTGGCGGTGGTGGTGCTGAATATGGTAGAGGATTACCCTCATTTGAAATAAGTCCTTCCGGACTGGTTCCAAGCCTTGCCAGCCAGGGAGTCACTGAATACAGAATGGAAGCCTTTTTTGAAGGCACCTCTGTCTTTTTCGGTTATCAGGGGGGTATTTCATACAAAATAAATGACATGATCTCTGTTTTTGCAGGGGTACGATATGTAACCGCAAAAAACACCTATGATGGGTATTTAAGAAATATAGAAATCAACCCGGGAGGAGCCTTTATAAGAGCTGATGCTTTCTTTACAGGTGCAGTAGCTCAGGTTCAGACAGGTATTGGCCAGTTGAACGACATAATTGCTATACCAACCGGAGTACAGCCAATAATAAGTGGTGGAGGTGGGGGTCTTACCCTTGCCGAAGCAGAAGGAGCTGGTTTTATTGATGCTGCAACCCGTGCAGGAATCGAAGCCGGTCTTGCTGCTGTGGGAGTTCCTCCCGCCAATATTCCTGTTATGGATATCTCAACTATTTCGGGAACGATAACCGGGGCTACCCCAACCCTTGAAGCACAGATAGCCGATCTTGAAGTAACCAGCGCGGAATACACCGCAACCTCTACTCTTTTAAATGACAAAGAAGCTGAAGTTGAACAAACCGCAACAGGAATTACCCCAATCATTGGTATTAATATCTCTCCTACAGAAAATCTGAACATTGGAATTAAGTATGAATTTGCAACTGAACTGGAATTCACCAATTCTACTGCCAGTGATATTTTAACAGGTTTTGATGCAACCACCGGAGCTCCAATAACCATGTTCCCTGATGGCACGAAATTCCGCGGAGATATGCCTGCCATGTTATCTGTGGGTGTGGATTATGGAATATCAGACAAGCTGAGAGCAAGTTTAGGAACTCATTATTATTTCGATACCAATGCGGATTATGGAAAGAAAATTGATGGTGAAGTAGTGGCTAATGATGAAGTGATTGATAATAATTTCATGGAATTAGCAGCAGGTCTCGAATATGACATTAATGATAAAATCCTGGTGAGTGGTGGTTACCTCCTGGCAAATACGGGTGTCAATGAAAACTATCAGAGTGATCTGAGCTATAGTCTTACATCCAACACCATCGGATTTGGCGGTGCTTATAAACTGAATGATATGATCATGCTGAATCTTGGATTCGGATATACATTCTATGAAGAGGGTAAAGTTGATAAAAGTTACATCGTAGGAACCACTACGGTTCCTGCAATTGAAACCTATTATAAGGACAATATGTTCCTTGCAATCGGATTGGATTTGAGCTTTTAAATAAATAATTAATTTATCAAAGGGACTTTTCCTGCATGGGAAAGTCCCTTTTTTTGTTTTAGACTTTTTATGAAATTGAAAATATACGCGGGAAATTTTTATTCAAGCACTCCAGGTATTCAATCTGTCAATTTTCCTGGATATAATAAACCCCTCAATACATTTTCCCGGTAAGAAATATTCCCAAAAAACGCACAGAGGTATTATTCTGCAATAGATA
>CBDUPM010000486.1:0-2844 GCA_965369105.1 uncultured Bacteroidales bacterium
AAATAAAAATTATTGCTGCCCATACAAGAATGTGTGTTTTCATCCGTTTTAAATGTTGAGAAAACCTGCCATTCATTGGTATCATTCTTGCTTATTTTAATTAGTTTTGAACCTTATTTTTTGTATATAACACTCCGGCTGTAAAAATAGTACATAAACTTGCACAAATTTATATATATAACACTCATTCTATCAACATTCTTCATTGTTTTTAACAATGATTTATCCGGCCGGTACTCCAATAGTTTCATTCAAAATGATACAATTCCTGGCAATGAGATAATTTCTGATACTATTCCAAATATTGTGCCCATAGCGGATACCTTGCTAAGGGATACAATTGCATCAGACAGTTTAACAGGCCTTTCTGAAAATATTCCTGGCAGCCCGGGCCTGCCCAAACCCAAAAAAGTTTCCACAGGTATCGATGATAAAGTTGAATATGTGGCTTCTGATTCCGTGATCTTCGGGATGGATAACCGGAAGGTTTTTTTATACAAGGATGCAAAGGTAACCTACGGAACCCTGGAACTGACCGCTGATTACATTGAGTTTGATATGACTACCAATGAAGTTTTTGCTACCGGATTACCCGATTCAACCGGAAAATTGGCAGGCAGGCCTTTATTCAAAGATGATATTCAAAATCTGGAAGCTGAACGCCTGAGGTATAATTTTAAAACCCAGAAAGGCTATATAGAGGCCGTTAAAACAGAGCAGGAAGGTGGCTTTTTACATGCCAATCAAACCAAAAAAGACGAAAAGGGGCACATCCATATGAAAGATGGTAAATATACCACCTGTGACGCTGATCATCCGCATTTTTACCTGGCTTTGACAAAGGCAAAATCAATTCCGGGGGATAAAATAATCGCCGGACCTGCTTATCTGGTAATTGAAGATGTTCCTTTACCCATTGGACTTCCATTTGGCTTTTTCCCCAACACAAAAACCAGTACATCCGGAATTCTTATTCCACAATATGGGGAAGAATCCCAAAGAGGTTTTTACCTGAGAAATGGAGGATATTACCTGGCAATCAGTGAATATATTGATATGACAGTGACCGGTGATATATATACCAATGGAACCTGGGGATTGAGGGTAGGCTCTAAATACCGGAAACGCTATAAATTCACGGGCGGGTTTAACGGAAGAATTTATGAAACCGTTTCCGGGGATGATGATCTCGGTACTCTCTCCAAGAAAAGGGATTATAGCATTCAATGGAACCATTCACAGGATGCCAAAGCTAATCCCAATCAACGTTTCAGCGCAAGTGTAAACCTGTCTTCTTCAAAATTTGATCAGAATCACAGCCGTGTGCTGACCAATGCTCTGACCAATACAAAATCTTCCAGTATTTCTTATCAAAGAAGCTGGGCCAATTTACCTATTAATTTTTCAGCAAGCGCCAATCATTCGCAAAACTCCCAGACGGAATCGGTAAATCTAAATTTGCCAAAAATGTCGTTTAATATGTCCAGAATTTATCCATTCCGTTTTAAAAACGCAAAAAGGGATGGATTCTGGGAAGATATCCAGTTAAGCTATAGCAGTAGCTTTGATAACCGGATTGCTACCGTTGACAGCTTATTATTTGACAGGGCAGTTTTCGATGATATGAAAAACGGGTTCTCTCATTCTGTTCCTATGACCTGGAATTTTAAACCCAAAAGAATAAAAAACTTTACTTTTTCTCCCAATTTAACCTATAAAGGGGTTGCTTATACCCAACAAATCAGAAAATCCTGGGTTGAATACTATCATCCTGAGGATGATTCCATTTATTATGATGTGGTTAAAGATACTATCAAAGGATTGAGTTATGCACATTCCTATTATCCTTCTTTAAGTGCATCCCTTGCCCCCAAAATTTATGGTAGTTACACCTTCAGGGAAAAGAGTAAAATAGAAGCAATCAGACATGTAATGTCGCCCACTGCCAGTATAAGTCTGATTCCCGATGTTTCAGGGATTGTACCTGATTATTACCGGGATCTTTATGATGAAAACGGTGAGAAGATAGAAACCTATTCCATATACGAAGGAGCCATTTATGGCACTCCATCCCTGGGCAGAAGTTCAAAAACCATGAGTTTTTCGCTGAGAAATAAAGTTGAAGCAAAAATAAGACAGGAAAGCGACAGTATAAAAGAGTCCAAAAAAATCACCTTGCTCGATGCATTTAATTTTTCCACCAGTCTGGATTTTGACGATTCCATAAAATTCAGGCCCATTTCCATAAACGGAAGTACAAGGTTTTTTAATAATAAGCTGAATCTGACCTTTCGCGGGTCTATGGATCCCTATGCAGTTGACAGTCTTTACCGCAGGATAAATGTATCGGAGTACAGTGTGAGTAAAAAGATTGGTAGAATTACGTCGGCAGGTTTGTCTGTTGGATTGAATCTGAGGGGAGGGTCTAAAAAAGGGGGCAGCAAAGCAGATGATGCAGAAATAGATCCGATCGCAACTACACCCGGAGGAATGCCGCGGGATCCGGAATACGATGCTTATGACGAGGATTATTATTATGGGGAGTATGTCGATTTTGATATTCCCTGGAGTCTTCGAATCGATTACAGTCTTAATTACTCCAAATCCAGCTCAAGCTCAAATACCATTCAGACTATCCGGTTTTCCGGTGATTTCAGCCTTACTCCCAAGTGGAAAATAGGGTATAATACCGGTTACGATTTCAAAAGTAAAAAAGTGACCACTTCAAATCTGAGTTTTGTCCGCGATCTTCATTGCTGGGAAATGAGGCTAACCGCTGTTCCATTTGGGATATACAAGAGTTTTAATTTCCAGATTAATGCCAAATCCTCTATTTTACAGGAT
>CBDUPM010000487.1:0-2839 GCA_965369105.1 uncultured Bacteroidales bacterium
AATTCCCGGCTGCCCGTTTACAATGGTTGCTGCATTTAACACCGTGTCAACTCCTTTACCTGATGCTTCAACCCCATAAAGTTTAACTCCGGGATTATCGATGTAATGATAAAAAATACCCGCAGCATTGCTCCCTCCCCCTACGCAGGCAAAAATGTAGTCAGGATCTTCTTTTCCTGTGGCTTCAGCCAGCTGGGATTTCAATTCCAATGAAATTACGGATTGAAATTTTGCGACCAGGTCAGGATAAGGATGAGGACCCACTACGGAACCGATAATATAAAAAGTGTCTTCGGGATTGGCAATCCAGTCCCTGAGAGCCTCGTTAGTGGCATCCTTAAGGGTTCTGCTACCGCTTTCTGCCGCAACCACCCTGGCTCCCAGCATTTCCATTCTTTTCACATTTGGCGCCTGTCTTTCAATATCAACTGAACCCATATAAACCACACATTCCAGTCCCATTAAAGCACAAACCGTAGCAGTTGCAACACCGTGCTGGCCTGCTCCGGTCTCCGCTATAATTCTTTTTTTACCCATGTGCCTGGCTAAAAGAATCTGTCCAATGGTATTGTTTATTTTATGGGACCCGGTATGATTTAAATCTTCCCTTTTCAGGTAAATCCGGGTTTTATAAAATTCTGATAATCTTTGGGCAAAAAATAATGGAGAAGGCCTTCCCGCGTAGTTTCTCAACAAGTGAAGGAATTCCTTATTAAATTCTTCTGAATTTATAAGATCAAAATATATTTTCGCCAGTTCATCAACATTATATCTAAGCATCTCAGGGATATATGCTCCTCCAAATTCTCCGTAATACCCCTCTTCATCTGAAATAAAACTTTTCATAATTTCAATTTCTTATATTTTTGAGAAACGTTCCCAATTTATTATAATCTTTTATTCCCGGACTTTTTTCAAAGCGGCTGTTCAGGTCAATTCCATAAAAAGCAGGATGATTTATTCTTTTCAATTCTTCGGCATCGTAGGGCCCTATCCCTCCACTCAGGAAAAAGGGATGCCCGGCATCATACTTTAGTAATATCTCCCAGTTAAACTTTAGTCCGCTTCCTCCAAATTTATCAGTATTGGTATCAAAGAGAAAATAATTGCAATAAGGGACATAGTCCATCAGCCTGTCAAAATCAAACGCATTATCCAGTCTGAATGCCTTGATAATCCTAATACCTGTTTCACTTAGCTTTTTACAAAACGAAGGACTTTCATCACCGTGAAGCTGGACAAAATCCAGATTATATTTCCAATAATTACCATCAATGGCATAAGAGTCTGCATTTACAAAAACACCCACCCGTTTCACTTTTTTGGGAATAATCATTAAATCCTCAGGATTTAACTTCTCTTCCATAAACCGGGGTGAAGCCGGAAAAAAGATAAATCCCAGGTAATCGGGTTCCAGACCTAATATTTCTTCCAGGTTAGCCCTTTCGCTTATCCCACAAATTTTAACTTTCATTCTTCAGACATTTAGTGCTTTTATAAAATTCTTTGCTGCAGCACCCGGATCATCTGTTTTAATAAAGCTTTCGCCTATTAAAAAGGCTTTAAAACCATTCTCATATAATCTTAATGCTGTTTCCGGTTTTTCAATTCCACTCTCAGAAATTTTTAAGACATCCCCCGGCAATTTTTTAACCAGCTCTATGGAATGTTCCAGATCAACTTTGAAAGTGGACAGGTTTCGGTTGTTAATTCCAATGATATTGTTTTTTTCTGAAATTTTTACAAGTTCATTTTCATGGTGGATCTCCAGTAAAATATCAAGTCCAAGTGATTTTGCATAAGTGCTAAAATCTTCAATTTCATTTTTACTTAAAGCAGAGGCTATTAATAAAATTGCAGAGGCTCCCAATGCTTTGGCTTCCAGAATCTGGTATTTATCAATCATAAAATCCTTCCTCAAAAGAGGTACTTTTGAAATTTTATGTGCGTCAGCAAGGTCTTTGGAATACCCTTCAAAATGAATATCTGTTAAAACAGAAATGGCATTAGCTCCTGCATTTATATAGGCAGGAATAATGGATTCTATATTTGCTTTCTCATTTAAGATTCCCTTAGAAGGCGATTTGCGTTTAAATTCAGCAATCACAGATGGTCCGGGGGTGTTTAATGCATCATAAAAGGAGGCTGAAATTTTAGCTGCTGCTGCAAGCTTCTCAAGCCTTTCCCATGGAGTAATTCTCTTCAATTCCTTCAGCTCTAATCTCTTATCTGCTATTATTTTTTCAAGAATATTCATGTGATTTTACTTGTTCAATTTCATTAAATGATTAAACGCTGAATATGCCTTGCCTCCCAGGAGAGAATCTTTTGCTTTCTCCATACTTTCTTCCAGCGACAGGTGATCGTTCAAACACTGGATGGCTAATCCGGCATTTGCAGTAACCACTTTGTTCTGGGCATCTGTCCCTTTTCCCGTTAAAATGGATTGAAAAATCTTTGCTGCTTCTTCCACGCTGTTTCCTCCAAATAAATCCTTTTCAGAGAGCTTTTCCGAATTAAAATCCTTTGGCTCCAGCAGCTCCTCTCCCATTTGAGATATAATTTTCACATTTCCGGTAAGAGAAACTTCATCATAGCCATCCAGAGAATAGATGATTTTGAATTTTTTATCTCCTTCCTGGAAAACATATTGAAAAAGCCTGGCTGTTTCCAGGTTGAATACCCCGCTTATCTGGTAAGCGGGTGTTGCAGGATTAACCAGGGGTCCTAAAATATTGAAAAAAGTTTTCAGCCCAAGCTCTTTCCGTATAGGTCCAACATATTTCATTGCCGGGTGAAACAAGGGTGCATGTAGAAAACAAATTCCAGCTTTATCCAG
>CBDUPM010000488.1:0-2836 GCA_965369105.1 uncultured Bacteroidales bacterium
AAGCTTTGGAGGCTTATATAATTTTTGACTATCTTGAGTCCTGACCGGATTCTTAGGAAAAGGATACTTTAAATCAAGTATTATAAAAAGCAGAAAATTCTAACCTAATACATTACAAATGAACAAGTTTATTGCTCTTGGAACGGTAATTATTTTAATTTTACTTACTTCCTGTACAAAAAAAGGAATCGAATCTCCTACAGAGCTAAGCATAAGCGAAGGTTTTGTAAATCCAGTTGGATTTTACGATGACACACCTGTCTTTTCCTGGAAACTGCCTGTAAACGATGACATCAAGTCACAATCGGCGTACTCCATTGTCGTGGCAAGCGACCCAAAGCTTCTACCCGGAAAAGCGGATCTTTGGAGCTCCGGGAAAACTGAATCGGGTCAATCGGTCTGGCTAGAGTACAAAGGGACAGAGTTGAATTCAAGACAAAAAGCATACTGGCAGGTTCGATACTGGGATCAGGATGGGAATCCGTCCCAATGGAGTGAGACAGCTCATTTTGAGTTAGGGCTGTTAAAAAATGAGGATTGGAAAGCCAAATGGATCAACATCCCTGAAAAAGATGAGCCTGACACTACTGAATTTGGTAATATTCTTTACCTGCCGCAATATATCCGTAATGAATTTGAAGTTAAATATCCCATACAACAGGCAAGGCTATATGTTACTTCAAAGGGGGTTTTTGAGGCTCAGTTAAATGGTGAAAAAGTAGGGGACGATATAATGCCCCCGGGATGGACTCCCTATAAAAAACGCATTGAAACCCTGACTTATGATGTCACACAGCAAATCAATGAGGGAACAAATTGTATGGGTTTCATTCTTTCTACCGGATGGCATTCCGGGCGCTTAGGTTTTAACCGTAATTTATGGGTTAAAGATAATTCTCCGGGCATTATCGGTCAACTGGAAATTCATTATACAAATGGTGAAAAGGATATATTTATTACCGAGGAGGGATGGAAAGCTACAAATGATGGTCCCATTCGGTTTTCAGGAATTTATGATGGGGAAGTTTATGATGCTAATTACAAGCTGGAGGGATGGAATTTACCGGGATATGATGATAATAAATGGGAAGAAGTTGATGCTAAAGATATTGACCCTAAAGTTCAATTATTACCGAAACGACATAATACAGTAAAGAATCAAATGGAACTGGAGCCCATAGAAATTACGAAACCCGATCCCGGGATTGTTATTTTCGACCTGGGTCAGAATATGGTGGGTGTCCCCCGGTTAAAAATACCCATGAAAAAAGGGGAAGAACTGAAAATCCGTTTTGCCGAAATGTTGCAGCAGGACGGACGCATGTACACTGAAAATTATCGTTCAGCAAAATCAACAGATTTTTATACTGCCGATGAAGATGGTAGCATTGACTGGGTCCCGAAGTTTACTTTTCACGGTTTTCGTTATGTTGAAATCAGTGGCTTTGATGACAATTTTTCTCCGGAAAAAACATGGCTTACCGGTTTGGTACAGTATTCCGATTTCGATCAGAATGGAAGCTTTACCTCATCTCATGAAAAGCTAAATAAATTGCAGAGCAATATTATCTGGGGATTGAGAGGTAATTTTTTTGATATTCCAACGGATTGCCCCCAGCGGGACGAACGCCTGGGCTGGACCGGAGATGCACAGGTTTTTGCCCCCACTTCCATTTACAATGCTGATGTTTATTCATTCTGGGCCAGCTGGTTACAGAGCGCAAGAGAAGAGCAGTTCGAAAATGGGGGAATTCCTTTCGTTATTCCTAACATACTGGGAAATGGTGTCAGTTCCGGATGGGGTGATGCAGTTACGGTCATTCCATGGGAAATCTATATGCGAACAGGTGATAAAAATGTTCTGAGTGATAATTATGAGATGATGAAAAGATGGGTGGCATTCAACCAGTCAAAAGCTACCAACCATATTGTTGACATCCATTCATTCAGCGACTGGCTTCAACCCTATTCTTCAAACGGAACAAGAGGGGATACGCCCAGGCTGCTTATCAATACTGCCTATCATGCAAGATCCATCTGGCTTACCATGAAAACGGCAGAAGCACTGGGAGAATATGAAGAAGCCAAAGAATATTCTGATCTGTTCCATGAAGTTAAAAAGGCATTTGAGCTGGAATTTTTCAATGAAGATGGAAAACTTAAAGTGGCAGAAACCCAGACAGCTTACCTGATGGCTCTTGGCTTTATGCTTTTATCGGAAGAAAGCTATCCTAAAGCTATCCCTAATTTAATTGCGAAAATAAACGAGGCCGACAACCATCTGAGAACCGGATTCCTGGGGACTCCCCTCCTGGCTCCTGTTCTGGAAAAACTGAACAGAACTGATCTAATGTATGAAATCCTTTTTAAGGAAAGCTATCCTTCCTGGTTTTATTCCATCAACCAGGGAGCAACCACCATGTGGGAAAGATGGAACTCCTACAGTCATGAAGACGGATTTGGAAATGCCGGAATGAACTCTTTTAATCATTATGCCTACGGAGCCATCGGACAATGGATGTATGAAAGAATTGCCGGGATCAGTCCTCTGGAACCGGGTTATAAAAAAATCCGGATTGCTCCCTTACCGGTTGGGCCCCTGACTTCTGCAAAGGGTGAATATGATTCTCCCTATGGAAAAATAATTTCAGACTGGAAAATTGAAAACGGAACATTTTTCCTGGATGTTGTCATTCCCCCGAATACAAGTGCTCAAATTATTCTTCCTTCAGGAGATATTGATAAATTAGTGATAAACGAAGAGAAAACAGAGCAGTCAGAAGTGGTTACTCATTACGAAATTATGGATTATAAAATAACAATTGAGGTTAAAAGC
>CBDUPM010000489.1:0-2815 GCA_965369105.1 uncultured Bacteroidales bacterium
CCCGGGGATGTACAATTAAATCGTGTACGGCAACATGGGGAAGCGATTGATTCACTTTGTAAAATCTCAGCCCTTTTTCCATTGAAATATACAATCCATGATCGGTTCCGACATATAAGATATTTTCGTTTTTGGGATCCTCCAGAATTTTATTAATTGCTTCCATTGGCAGGTTTCCGGAAATCTTTTCCCAGGTTTTCCCAAAATCTTCTGTTTTATAGAGCAAGGGTTCAAAATTGTCAAAATAGTAACCATTCATTGCTACGTAAGCCCTGCCTACTTTAAATGCTGATGCATCTATACTGTAGACCTTAAATCCTTTCGGAAGTCCCCCACTAATATTGATCCATGTTTTTGCTGTATCCCTGCTGATCCATACGAGTCCGTCATCGGTACCGGCATAAAGGATGGATGGTTTTATCGGTGACTCGCTTATGGCCGTGATGGTCCCATTGGCAATATCACCATAAATAGGTGCTTTTGAAAGATCCCCGGACAGAGTTTTTAAAGCCAGTCCCCGGTTTTCAGATTTATGAATTTTATTACTGGCCATATAGAATACCGAGTCATTATGCCGGGATATTAGAATAGGAGTTTGCCAGTTAAATCTCAAAGGAGATTCACCGAATTTATGTGAAGGTCTGATACCCTTCCGTTTCCCCTTGCTTTTATAAGACCCGTCATCCTGCTTCAGGTATAAACGTTTGGAATAAACCCCAAACTGACTGCCGGTATATACCCACACACCTCCTTCGGCCTGGGTAGTCTGAACCTGCATACCGTCGCCTCCGTGAATCTGTTTATAGGGATAGGTTTTTCGTTTTCTCTCGTATTTTTTTTCAATATCATAGGTACTGGGGCCCATCCAGACTCCATTATCCTGCAATCCCCCATATACATTATAAGGATTTTCCATGTCAATCCCGACACTGTAGAATTGTCCCACAGGAATTGGATTGATTTTTTCCCATTTCTTTCCCCCGTTTGTGCTTATATTGACACCGCCGTCATTTCCGTTTATGATAAAATCCGGATCCTTCGGATTTATCCAAAAAGCATGATGATCCAAATGGACATTAAATCTTATCTGAGGTTTTATATTCTTACCCCCGTTATTAGAGGTAGAAACAACCAGTCCACCTAAAAGAATTTTATCCGGATCATCCGGAAATACCCTAATTTCACCAAAGTAATATCCATAACTATAGGACATCAATGGTCCCTTAAAGTTTTTCTTATGTGTCCTGTACCAGTCTTTCCCACCGTTGTCGCTTCTGTAGACTTCCACTCCCACTACCTTTTCTGCCGGAATAAGGCTGGTATCAGTTTTATACCTGTAAATATCAGAAGGATGCCTTTTTCCATTTTTGATATCCAGCTTTAAGGAATCATAATTTAAAAAATCCGGAAAACGGTTTTTCTTCAGGTATTTGTCAAATTCTTTAGCATCAAGTTTAAAAAATTCTTCAGGGGTCATTTCCTTGAAATCTTCTGTAGAATAAAGCAATTTTGATTTTCCGGACTTTTCTTTTGGCATTTGATTGTCGAGATAGGCATATAAAATATCCGGGTTTTCCGGATAAATATCCAATCCGATTCTTCCCACAAACTCTCCGGTTGGAAATCCGGAACTTTCGGTTGAGATAAGATCCCAGTTTTCACCTCCATCCACACTCTTATAAATCCCTGATCCTGATCCGCATTCATGTCTGTCCCATCTCCATGCCTGGCGTTCCCACATGGCAGCATACAAAATATCAGGATTTTGAGGATTAATGATCAAATCGATTGCCCCGGTTTTTTCATTCACAAAAAGGGTTTTTTTCCATGTTTTTCCTCCATCCACGGTTTTATAAACACCTCTTTCAGGATTCCGTGAATAAAGGTGTCCCATAGCTGCTACCCAGACAATATCCGAATCTTCCGGGTGAAGAACAATCCTGCCGGTATGATTGCTTTCATGCAGGCCCATATTTTCCCAGGTTTTTCCCTTATCCGTACTTTTGTATATCCCGGCTCCGGAGTAGGAAGACCGGGAGGAATTATTTTCACCGGTTCCAACCCAGATGATTTCATTATGTTTCCAGTTTACAGTTATATCACCTATGGACATTACCGCTTCATAATCAAATAAAGGGGTAAAACTTTCTCCCATGTTTTGGGTTTTCCATAATCCTCCTGAGGCATAGGCAACATAAAACTCATTATTATTACCCGGATTGCCCTCTACATCTGTTACCCTTCCACTCATACGAACAGGTCCGACAGACTTAAATTCCAGGTTTTCAATTAAAGGATGTGTTTCCATTTTTTGCTTTTCGGAAAAGCTGGCAAGTCGATCAGATGTCGGAGTAGGAAGAATTTCTTGGGAAAACAGGGAAAAGGAGAAAAACGAAATTGCAAATAGAAGGATAATGGATCTCATAATATATGGCTAAAGTAAATTCAAATTAAATTTAAGGATAAATTTTATTTATCTTATTGACTTTAGTATGGAAAGTATCCAGGGGGAAGGAAGTTAAATGAACCGTTAAAATAAATCTGAGCTGATAGTTCAGAAGGGAAGTGAATACCTGGCTGGTTTCTGATATTTTAAATTTATGCTGAACAATAGAAAACAGTCCGTAATTTTAATTATTGATTAAAAATCAAATCGCCGGTTAAGGAATCATCATCAAGAATCCTGATTTCTGTAAAGCTATTCAACCGGTAATTCAATAATTACAGTGGTACCCTTTCCTGATTCTGACTGAAAATAAATTTCTCCGAGATGCTCCTTGATAATATTATAGCTGATGGTAAGTCCCAATCCTGT
>CBDUPM010000490.1:0-2813 GCA_965369105.1 uncultured Bacteroidales bacterium
TTTCAGATGGTTAAAAACATTTTGATGTCATCTATTCATCCAGCAGATAAAGAGTTCATAGAAAAAATAACAAAGCTTGTTCATGAAAACCTGGCAGATGAACATTTTGGCGTTTCGGAACTTGCTGGAAGGATAGGTATGAGCCGGTCCAACTTACTGAGAAAGGTAAAGAAACTGACAAAACTGTCGGTAAGCCGGTTTATACGGCAGGAAAGATTAAAAGAGGCATTGAAAATGTTGAGGGAAAGCTCGAATAATGTCACAGAAGTATCTTATAATGTTGGTTTTGGAAGCACGTCTTATTTTATAAAATGTTTTCATGAATATTATGGCTTTCCTCCGGGAGAAGCAGCAAAGAGAGAGATTGCAAAAGAGGGAAAAGCAAAAGTTGAAAATACCGGTAAAAGAAAGGTTTATCTGATTACAGCCTCAGTGGTCCTCATCCTTCTGCTTATTATTAGCCTGGTCTCCATTAAATCTTTTTCCCATTCTGAATCTGAAATGGGGAAATCAATTGCGGTTTTACCTTTTGTCAATGATAGTAATGATTCAACCAATGTTTATATAATCAATGGTTTGATGGAATCCCTCCTCAATAATTTGCAAAAAATAGATGGATTAAGGGTGATCAGCAGAACTTCCGTGGAGAAATATCGGGATAATCCACAGGTAATTTCGAAGATAGCAAAAGAATTAAATGTGAAATACTTTGTTGAGGGTAGCGGTCAGAAAATCGATGACCGGATTTTTCTCAATGTGCAATTAATTGATGCAAGCAAAGATGAACATTTATGGGCAGAACAATACCAAAGGGACACAAAGGATATTTTTAAACTGCAGATGGAATTGGCCAAGAGCATAGCTGGGCAGATTGAAGTTGTGATTACTCCGGAAGCAGCTGCCCAAATAGAAAAAATCCCAACAGAGAATCTGCTTGCATATGATTATTTTTTACGTGGTGCAGACCTTATGCGCAGAGCAGGACCGGGAGATATCGATAGTTCAATATTTTATTTCAATAAGGCACTTGAACTGGATGATGAATTTGCTTTTGCCTATGCCCTGAACGCGATAAGTTACTTTTTTCTGGATCTGTACCGGCGGGAGAAGCAACATACCGAATTGATTAATTATTATGCGGATAAGGCTCTGCTTTTTGACCCGAAACTGGCTCAAAGTTTGATAGCAAAGGCCACCTATTTTATGAATATTAGTGATTACCTGAAAGCAGTTCCTTACCTTGAAAAGGCTTTGGAGTACAATCCCAATTCCATTCTGGTAATAAACATTTTATCTGATCTATATGCCAGGGTAATTCCAAACACAAATAAGTATCTTGAATATGCTTTGAGAAGTTTACAGCTTGAGATGCCGGCAGATGATTCCGTTTCAGCAAGTTTTGCATATTTGCATATTGGAAATGCTTTCATTCAAAGCGGCTTTGTTAAGGAAGCAGAATATTATGTTGAGAAATCCCTTGAAATAAATCCCCTGAATTTATATTCAGAGTATGTTCTGGCATTTGTAAAGTATGCCAAAAACAAAAATTTAAGGCAAACCAGGAACATGTTGCTGCATACCTACGGAAAGGATACTACACGCTGGGATGTGCTTCAGGAAGTTGCAAAACTTTATTATTTCATGAGAGATTATGAAACTGCATTCAAATATTATCAAAAATTCATAAAGATCAGAAATGATCAGAATATGAATGTTTTTTGGACAGAAGATGCAAAAATTGCATTTGTAATGTCAAAACTGGAAAAGGAAGAAGAATCAGGAACATTTATTGAAGAATACCGGAGGATGGCCGGATTGGATCAATCTATCTATCGGAATTTAAATTTCGCTGTCTATTATTCCCTGACAGGTGAAAAAGAGAAAGCAATTCAGGAATTAAAATTATTCTCACAAGAGAGCAATTTCAACTATTGGATGGTTTTGTTTATGGATATTGATCCTGTAATGGACAATATCAGGAACCATCCTGAATACAAAATGATATTAAAAGATATAGAGAAAAAATTCTGGGTGGAGCATAATCAAACAAAGAGAAAGCTTGAAATTCAGGGCTTACTGTAAAAAGAGTCCTGAGTTTTCAGTCAGGACTCCAATTGGGTATTCAAATAAAATTTACTGGTTCAGAAATCAGGAAGAAAATCCTTTATCCGAATTATTCTTCATTGCTGGTATATGAATGTAAAAGAACAGCACTCAGAAATGAAATCTTCCACTCACCCTCTGCTTTTTCCATAGATAAAATGATGAAAGTTTCTCCCAGGTCTTCTATCATATCATTTTCTTCATATGTTTTGGTCCATCGATTATTAAACTTCGCCCATGCTGTTTCTTTATTTACCCTGATTTCAATATCAAATGGCTCAATGTTTACAGAATATCCATCATCAATCTGATCTTGTTTCATTTTTGTAAAGTCTTCTTTTCCTGTCGTTTTCCATTCTTCAAGTGACATAAGAGTGTAGCCATCTTTACCAGAGTAGGAAATAAATGAGGAGGGATCATCTAACCATAAATCAATATAGGCATCATAATCTAAGGCATTACGAGCAATCAGGTGATTTTCAATTGTCGTTTTAATGGCTTGTTTTTCTGCTTCAATATCAATTTTTTCCGGAACCGGATTGCATGCTGCAAGAAAAAAGATAAGGCCAAATAAAAAAATCTTTTTCATGATATACCAACCTAGGGCAAACGATATGACCCAAAGCATGTTGTAATACTTGATTTGCAGGGGTCCTAGACTGAAAATCGTTTCATCAGGATTCCAGATAATTCCTAAAAAGTGCATATGG
>CBDUPM010000491.1:0-2804 GCA_965369105.1 uncultured Bacteroidales bacterium
TTTCATGAAAATGAGAAAAGCTTTTCTGGTATTGAAGATGAAGCAGATTTCTTTATTCAGATAGAGGATGCGATCAGCAGAAACAAGGATAAAAAAATAGTATTTGTTGCTCATAACCCTTTATTCAGTGTTGGTAATCACGGGGGACATTTTGCTGCTTCCGATAATCTGTTTCCCCTTTTGGAAGTAAACAAAGCTCTCTATTTCCCATTACCGGGATTTATTTATACGGGCTACCGGAAGTTTTTCGGGTATCACCAGGATCTTGCCCATCCTCAATACAAAATGTTAATTGAAGCCTTGCGGGAAACCTTTGAAGGTCATTCGAATATCATCTATGCTGCAGGTCATGAACATAACCTGCAATATGTAAAGAGAGATTCAATACATCACATTATAAGTGGAGCAGCAGGAAGTTCAAGCTATGTTGCCCACAGCGAAAAAACTGATTTTGCACAAAGGGCGTTTGGGATTGCCAAACTGAATTTCTATGCTAACGGAGATGTATGGCTTGAGTTCTGGGGATGCCCCGATGTTCAAACTGCCTCAGAAAAAAGTAGTAGTCCCTATGGAATATTAATCTTCAGAAAGAAACTTTTCAATAAGCCCGTTTATTTGGAAGAAGTGCATAAGAAGTATCTCAGTGATATTGATTTTTCAGACAGCACGATACTCGCATATCCCAATGGGGAAGTTTACCAGGCTAGTAAATTGAAGCGTATCTTTTTTGGTGATAATTATCGGGAAGAGTGGATCACTCCTGTTGAAGTACCCGTATTTGATTTTAGTAAAGTAAAAGGAGGGCTGGAAATTGTAAAAAAAGGAGGCGGGGGACAAACCAAATCCCTCAGGCTGGAAAACAACAGTGGTAAGCAGTGGGTTCTGAGATCGTTGGAGAAGGATCCTTCAAAGGTGATACCTGAAGTAGTGAAGACAGAAATAGCAGTTGACATAGTTCAGGACCAGATGTCAGCCTCTCTGCCCTGGGCTGCTCTTTCGGTTCCAAGATTAGCGGATGCTGTTGGAATATATCATACCAACCCGGAGATTTTCTATTTAGCAAAAGATCCAAGACTGGGAGAGTATCTTGACGATGTTTGGGAAGGACTCTATTTATTAGAAGAGAGACCTGATGGAGACAGAAGTGACATATCAAGTTTTGGTCGCTCAGAGAATATTATTGGAACAACTGATCTGTTAGATGAATTAACAGATGATCATGATCACCAGGTGGACCAGCTCCATTTTTTAAAGTGCAGATTAATGGATGTATTCATTGGAGATTGGGACAGGCATGAAGATCAGTGGAGGTGGGCAGGTTTTGAGGAAGGGGATGAGACAATCTATCGGTCTGTTCCAAGAGACCGGGATCAAACATTTTTTCTGAACGAAGGTATTTTTCCCTGGATGTCGAGCAGAAAACCTGCTGTCAGAATAAATCAGGGATTTGATTATGAAATAAAGGATATGGCTGGGCTCATTTCCCAGGGAAAATGGCTAGACAGACGATTTTTGAATGAATTGACACTTGATGATTGGCTCGAAACCGCTTATTATATGCAAACGCGGCTAACAGATGAGGTAATCGAATCATCTGTATTCGACATGCCAGATCAAATAGCTGAAATCAGGGGAGCTTCAACCATATCCAAGTTAAAATCAAGAAGAGATAAGCTACAGGAATTTGCCACCAGGTACTACACAATTATTAACAAAGAAGTTGATGTTGTTGGATCTGATAAAAGGGAACTTTTCCTCGTTGAAAGGATGAATGATGAGGAAACGCAAGTGAGGGTTTTTTCCTTGGATAAGGAAGGCAAGAAAAAGGAAAAGTATTATCAAAGGACATTCAAACATTCTGAAACACAAGAAATCAGGCTGTACGGCCTGGGAGGAAGCGATAAATTTCATGTTTCAGGAAAAGTTGAAAATGGAATAAAAATAAGGATCATTGGAGGGTCACAGAATGATGAGATTATTGATAAATCGGAAGTTAAGGGGTGGACAAGGAAAACCCTCGTTTATGATACCAGAAATAAAAATGACATCAAGATGGGTACTGACACCAGAAATTTGACTTCAAATAATCCTGATAAATACCAGTACATCTACAATGCTTTCAATTACAGAAAATCTCTACCACTGGCATATGTTGGATATAATGTTGATGAATCCATCATTTTAGGTGCAGGCTTTAAGATGGTAACCCACGGATTTCAAAAGACTCCGTACGCCAGCCAGCATCAGGCTGTTTTCAGGTATGCATCAGGAACAAATGCACTGGAGTTTACATATGATGGTATTTTTACCTCAGTCATCATGGGCCTGGATTTTCAGATGGAATTTATCATCAGGGATCCCAGATACACACAAAATTACTTTGGAATGGGAAATGAAACTGAACAGATCTTTAATGAAAGGGATTATTATCGGGTAAGGATTGGTCAGTTAAGTATTCATCCGGAATTAAGTAAAACAATCAATAAGAATACTTTCTCGTTCGGAGGGTTTTATAAGCAGTATTCGATTGAGAAAACCTCCGGGAGATACATTTCAGATATTCCAGATAATGGCTTGTATCCTGAAATTTTTGATACCCAAAATTATACCGGATTTAATGCAAGTTATCAAGCGGATACACGAAATTCACAGACTCTTCCAACCCGCGGATTAAATTGGATTACAAACGCATCTTTTTACTATGATCTGGATCAAACCCGGAAAACATTTAGTCAGATTAACTCAGACTTAAGCCTCTTTATAAGTTTTAAAAAGCCATATAGAACTGTATTTGCATTCAGAAT
>CBDUPM010000492.1:0-2794 GCA_965369105.1 uncultured Bacteroidales bacterium
TAGGAATTATACATGGAGTTTTCCAGTTTAACTAATAACAAGTATAGTTCACGATAAAGTTTGAGCACAAATGGCCGTTTCGCTTCCGTAGGATGGGCAGTAAGAACAGGTTCAATCCAGATTTCTTTGAACTGATCAAGAATGGATTGTTCATCTGCACCCAATTCTTTTAACTCCTTTAGCACAGATCCCCATAATCCATTCACACTTTCCATTCCTTTCTCTTCCAGAATTGACCGTCTGGTCTGAACGGCTCCATTCACTTCAGACAGGTTTAATAACTGGAAACAAATGGAATACAGGTGAAGAAGCTTAAGATCTTCTATTTTATCAAAATCCTCGAAATTATCATATAACAACGGTATTTGCATCGCCATCTCCTTTTCATTGTTTTCAATCAAAACTTCTGAAAGAAGACTTAATAGCATTTCAAAGTCATGATAAGGTTTTCCAAGAGTGTTTTTTATATGTTCCAGGGCTGTGCTCATAGGGTTCTGATATTTATTCCATTAACATTGGAAAATAGCTTTTGTTTAGAATTGTTTTGTACTCGGAAAAACTAAAAAATATATCCATTTCAGTAGGTTTTGTTCAAACTTCCATAAAAAAATTCCTTTGGAGACTTATTTTTATTTCCAGTTTCAAAATAATGACAGGTCCAAAAATCAATCCTGTTCATACCCGATTAAGAAGGAAAAAATAGCTTATTTAAGGATTGATGATATTACATATTTACAAGAATTAAATAACTGAGCTTAAACCTTATAAGCTCACCTAACTCTTTTTCCTGTAATAATAAACAACAGCAGTTATCACACTGAATAAAACCGCAAAAACAGTCCATAAAAATTTATTTCCGGTACTCATCTTTTTTTGTTTGGACCAAACCTCATTAATTACCCAAATCGCAGAAATGAGTAATATGACTCCCAATAATGCAGCTCTTGCCATGATTGATTTTTTTAATAATTATTAAACAAAATAAAATATTCCGGATCCATTTGCCCGTTATTGACACAATTTTTTTATTGCATCGGCAGCATCGGGATCACCCAATTCCTGAGACTTTTTAAAATCCATACAACCACTATCCTTTTGTCCTGAATTAACCTTTGCCAGACCCCTGTTGTAATATGCTGGAGAATAATCCGGCATCATCCTGATAGCCTCTGTCAAATCATCTATCGATGAATTATAATCCTCGAGGTTTAATTTAGCGGTTCCCCTGTTATAGAACGCAAGAGCATATCCGGTTTTCATTCCAATGGCTT
Source organism: uncultured Bacteroidales bacterium (assembly GCA_965369105.1). Lineage (GTDB taxonomy): Bacteria > Bacteroidota > Bacteroidia > Bacteroidales > JAGLSB01. The sequence continues at coordinate 1,272 of CBDUPM010000492.1, forward strand.
GATTATAATCTGTAATAGCTTCTTTGTATTTTTTAAGTTCCAGTTTGGCATTTCCCCGGTAATAGAATGCTTCAGCATGGGTTGGATTTAACTCCAGGGCTTTTGAGAGATCAGAAATGGCCTGCTTAAAATCTTTTTGAACGGATTGCGCCACTCCCCGGTTGAAGTATGCCAGGTCATAATCAGGTTTAATCTCAATGGCTTTGGTAAAATCCTCAATAGCTTCTGCATGCTTTCCAAAACCAATCCATGTAATCCCCCTGTTGCATAAAGCTTCAGCATATGAGGGGTTCAGTTCAATGGCCCTGGAATAATCTTCCAGTGCTCCCTCTGAATCGCCCAGGTATGTTTTTGAATCGGCCCGGTTTTTATAAGCCTCCGGAAAGGAAGGATGTATTCTGATGGCTTCATTATAGTCTGCCAATGCTGCTTTATCATTTTGGAGATTCGTATTTGCTACTCCCCGGTTGAAATAAGCCATTGCATATTCAGGATTTACTTCAATTGCTTTACTGAAATCTTCAATTGCCCCTGCATCGTCCATCAGGTAAGTTTTGGTTACCCCCCGGTTATACCATGCCAAGGCATGTTTTGGATTTATTTCCACCGTTTTGGAAAAATCGGCCAATGCTTTTTTATCTTCCTGTAATCCTGCCCTGATCACTCCCCTGTTATAATATGCCTCTGCATAATCCGGTTTTAATTCAATCGCCCTGTTATAATCCTCAATCGATTCACGGATTCGTTGCAAGGAATACTGAGCATTTCCCCGGTAGTAGAAAGCTTCTGCAAATCCGGGTTTTAGTTCTATAGCTTTTGTAAAATCGCTGATTGCCCCATCATAATCTTTCAGGATTAGTTTTACACTTCCCCTGTTCGACCAGGCATCCACATACTCTGGATCTGCCTTTATGGCTTTGTCGTATTCTGCTATGGCTCCCTTCAAATCATTATTGTTATATTTCTCAATCCCTTTGTCATTAAATGATTTGGCTTTCTGCCCAAAGCATGTGCTCACCAAAAACAAACTAAGTATTATGAATGCTGATTTTTTCATAAGATTTTAATTTCGATATAGTTTCATTTGAATAATACTTCAAAAACAAATATAGGAAAACATTATTCTTAATGATTTGAAATATTAAGGATGATACGGCCATTTTTGAAAATGGGTTCACTATATTTGAATTTTTCGGTTATAATTAATGAAAATGCTAAACAGACACTATTTGAAAAGAAGATAATTATGAAAATGAAATCCGATTTTGCAACCCTATTAATTTTACTTCCATTATTTCTTTCTTCCTTTTATTTAAACGCGCAAAATACATTGCCCTCCTGTGTCATAACTTTTCCTCATGTAAACGCCTATTTTGAAAAGGGAGGAGATATTATTATTAATGTTTATGCCAGTGACCTGGGAGGCTCCTTCACAGGCGGCAGTGTTACGAAAGTAGAATTCTTTGCCGATGGTATTAAACTTGGGGAATCTGAAACCCCTTTCTCTAATACTTATTCCTGGC
>CBDUPM010000493.1:0-2786 GCA_965369105.1 uncultured Bacteroidales bacterium
GTATTTTACTTTTTATCATTATTGCTTCAAGTCTGGCAATGACCATCAGCCTGGTAAAATTTAAAAAGCGGATAAATCTGGAAATAAGCTTTCCCGGGTCAGATAAAACTCAGGTTCCGGAAAAGGAATAATAAAAAATATTTTCAACCGGGCATTCTTTTTTTTACTTAGCCGGAAAATCAAGGATAATGCCGGATTTCCGGTAAGGCTTTATTTAGAGCTAATTTAACAGCAATTATCTTTGAAAATAGGGAATAAAAAACGTTCTTTGTGTTGATTTTGAATAAAAATAAATAAATATGATCGTAGAAGATAAAAAAGTTGTATCCATTGTATACGAATTAAGAAAAGACAATGTAACAGGTGAAATTGTGGAAGAGCTGAACCAGGACAACCCTCTTGTTTTCCTTTATGGAACCGGAAATTTGTTACCTAAATTTGAAGAAAACCTCGCCGGACTTAAACCGGGTGATGATTTTTCATTTAACCTGAAATCTGCAGATGCTTATGGCGAAATGCAGGAAAATGCTATCGTGGATGTTCCCAAAGATGTTTTCCAGGTGGAAGGTGAAGTGGACAATAATCTTTTAAAACTTGGGAATACTATTCCTATGCTCGACCGTGAAGGCAGACGTCTGAACGGTGTTGTAAAAGAGATTGCAGAAACCACTGTAAAAATGGATTTTAATCATCCAATGGCAGGAGCCGACTTGTTTTTTAAAGGTAAAATCACTGATATCAGGGAAGCAAACGAGGATGAGTTAACCCATGGTCATGTACATAGCTCAGGAAGTTGCGAAGGTTGTGATAAAGATGATTGTCATGGAAAACAACCGGATCACGAACATAATCATGAGCATAATCACTAAAATATTCTACAGAATAAATCAAAAGCCGTCCACTTCCAGTCGACGGTTTTTTTTTGGATTTGAAATTAAAATTCGGGGAATATATCATCCTTTACCGGTTAAGGCCCTTCCCTGATTCCTGAGCCAAATTCCAAAGTATTGAAAAACCAGGCCGTTATGGGGAATCATTGAAGGGGCCGCAGAAAAATAAGAATTCTAATCTGTTATTTTAAATTTATCTCCATCCAGGTAAGCCGGAAATTTATTTCGGAAATCATGTAATTCTTTCAAATCCAAATCTATAATTCCTACCTTTTCGGTATTGCCTAAATTTAATATTTCATGTCCTTTGGGACTGAAAGCAATGCTGTTTCCAATGTAATCGATTCCTTCCCCATCAGAGCCTACCCGGTTGATCCCAATGACATAGGCTTGATTCTCAATTGCCCTGGCCTTTAACAGACTGACCCATACATCATTCCGAACGCCCGGCCAGTTGGCATGGTAGGTAAGAAGATCATATTGAAAGCTATTCCTCGACCAGACGGGGAAACGCAAGTCGTAGCAAATCAGGGGCATTATTCGCCAATTTCTGTAGTCAATACAAAGCTGTTTCTGTCCTTTGCTAAACTGTTTATTTTCATCACCCATGGAAAAAAGATGACGTTTATCGTAGCTATGAACTACCTGATCAGGTTGAACCCATAGCAGGCGATTGAAATATTTATCCTGTGACTTAAAAATGATAGATCCGGTGAAAACGGCATTGTATTCCCTTGCCATTTTAAAGAGCCATTGACTGGTAATCCCATTTTCATTTTCTGCCAGCCCGGGCGATTTCATAGAAAATCCAGTGGAAAACATTTCCGGGAGCATAAAAATTTCAGCGGAATCTTTGAACCTTCCGGTAAGGCTTTCCAGATGATCCAGGTTAGCCTGTTTATTTTCCCAAATGATATCAGGCTGAACAATTGCAATTTTCATGGATAAATTTCCTGTATGGGATTAAATCTCTTCCGTTTTCTTTTCCTCTTTAGAGTTCAGATAATTATCAAAAACGGTGGACATTAATGGAACATAATAATTTTGAAAAAACTGTCCCGGATTTCCACTCATAAGTTTACAAATCCCATTTAAGGAACCACTTAAAAACCTGTTTTTTGAGCATGCCAGAAATACATTTTGCTTGGAAAAATCTCCTGCAAAAAAGTAGTGATGACCTTCGTTCAAGGCGATGGAAGCCGGAAATTCAGCTTCCAGACCGCTATTTTTCAGCAATTCTATTCCTTTTTCATTTAAATTTAAGTCAAAATGACTGATGACTTGATTCTTACCCTCATATACCAGCTGAAACCAGCCTCCAAAGGGTATTTCTTCCGGCAGGTTGTAAAAAGATGCCAGATCAGGATCTGTATTTATACTGGGGAATTCAGACTGCATATATTCAGAAGCCGGTAATACAAGGATTCTGGATTGCCTTTTATTAAACAATACCATTCCACTTCCTTCATAATTCCATTCTGAATTATACTGATTTTTATAAATTTCAAACCATTCCTCTTTTATTTCCTGACTGATCTTTTTCTTTTCCAGGTTTTTAAATAATTTACCGGTCCAGTGCAGGGAGTAAACATCCAGAAGCTGTTCTGTATTAAACCTGACCAGGTCTTCTGTGGGTTCGGAGAAGAAATTATTTTCGGCAATAATAAGTTTGTTCTTATTATACATTTCTTTCAAAAGAATATAATCATTCTGATTAAAACCTCCGTAGCGGGACGCAAGGCCTTTTCCCAGCCTGTTTGAAACCACCCCTTCATTATCCAGGTATATAAGTCCGTCATATTGATCTGAAATGCTTTCGACATCTTCCATCTTGAAAGACTTAATATACTCACCTTCATACACAGGTTGAGGAAAAAAACCAAAATAATCCCGGTT
>CBDUPM010000494.1:0-2784 GCA_965369105.1 uncultured Bacteroidales bacterium
ATTTCAGGTGAAACAGTGGCAAAAGTTGCCTCACGGGCTCTGTTTCCCTCGACCAAAACTTCCTGGGAAATAAAATCTTCCTCATCCCCTACAATGGCTCTTGCTTCGAAAAGCTGAGTGTAAGGAGGTAAAAGATTTATAAGCTCTGGTTTCAGTGTATAAGAAGCAACCCCGTTTTTAAGGTATAAAGTATCGGGATCATCTTCATTAGCCAGGTAATTATAAACAATTACATAACCCGTATCAGCAAAGCAGGTACTTTCTCCAAATCCTTCCTTCACTTCAATTAAGAGGTCATAATAATCTCCCTGCTCCAAAATAGCAATATCTTCAAAATCGCCACAGCCAATTCTATCCCATCCGGAAATAATGAGTTGAGGAGGTTTTCTGTATATCATTTCTTTTTCAAGATCACCATAAGTTAAATCTGCAACTTCGGTGGAGAAGTAAGCCAGCAGATCCTCTGCACTTACGATTTCTGGATTGTCCGGGGAGAAATTCACCAATTCCATATAGTACTGTCTGGAAGGTAGTTCTATTGAATAGTATCCTGTACCTTCCTCAGTTGTAATGGTCTGGTCAAAACAAATTCCTGAACCATCTTCTGCGAAAATTCTGATATCAGTCTGACCGATATAAATATCGCAGCTTGCTTTTACATAACCACTGAGAATGGACGTGGTTGTATCCATGAAAACTGCATTTATGGTATCAGAATCGATAAAGTACTCTCTTTGAGAAGGATTAAAATAATGACCTTCAAGCATGGGTTTAATTGTGTAATTATCAATTTTGTCCACAGAGATAAAGAATTCACCGTTTTCATTGGTAGTGGTCTGGGAGACATCATTTACAAAAATTTCAACACCTTCAATCGGGCAATTACTACCATTATCTGATGGCAGGGTAATTACACCCGTAACTGAAAATGCAGATGTGTCCACAAATGACAGGCTTCCGACAGCAGGTATATCCAGATCAATTGATCTTTCTTCATAAGCAGGGCTAAAGCCATGATTACTTTTTGAAGGGGTAATTCTGAAACTTGCACCTTCATGATAATAGACCTCGTCAATTTCAAAGAAGCCTGCCTGGTCGGTTGTGGAACAATAGGTATCAACCGTTCCCTGCGGAACCTCATCCAGACGAACAGCACACACCTGGACGTCCGATACCGGGCTTCCAATCGGAGAAATCACTTTCCCTTTGAATTTTCCATTGGGTAATGAATTCCCGAAGGCTTCGTCTGTGATAAACTGATCCTGTGGATAAGGCCTGATTACATATTTATATTCATATCCCGGAATTAAACTAACGCTTTCATCTGTAAAATTGGTAGTTGAGGCGTCAATGTCGAATGGTAGTGTTGTAACTGCACCATTGTCAAGTCTGTCGATTTTAAAATTACTGACAGAACCATTAGATGAACCTTTCAGGGCAGATGTACTGTTCCAGGTTAAAACAACCTTTCTGTTCTGGTCGGAAGAAGCTGTTAAGCCCAGGTCAAAAGTCTTTCCGTTTTTACTGATTCCGGATGAAGTTTTTCCACCCCAGCTAGTTGTATAGGTTCTTACCGTATAATAATGTGTCTCACCAGGGCCTACGCCGGTATCGGTATAAGTAAATTTACCATTATATACCCGTGCAATTTCCACGTTATCGCGGTAAATGATATAACCATGGTTGGCGTTTGGCACATCTGTAGTTTTTTGCCATGTGAGAACGACCTTGTTCTGGTATTGATCCCAGCTGGCGGAAAGGTTTTTTGCAGGTCTCAGGGCTGAAGTATATGCAGACATATAACTTCCTGAGGCTGTTTTCCAGTAACCGGAACATCCGGTAGTGCAGCCAACGTAAAAAATTACATAAGTATCATTTTTTCCTGATTCTGTGGCGTAATACGTCCATCGTGCATTCTGGGAAGGCCCCATGGCTAATTTCCTGGCAGTTCCATCATAACTGGTCTTTGTTGAATTAAATGACAAGGATGAGCTGGATGATCCGTTTTTATAAAGCTTAAAAGCATAATTATGGGAACAATCACAATGCCATGATAGGCCGCTCCACTGGAAATATACATAATAGTCGCTGTAATAGCTTCCATTATAGTTTGTGGTCCATGAATAAGCCGCTTCTGTTGATTTTTTCTCACCCTCGGCACTCAGTACCGGGGAAGAAACCGATGGTACTGCAATTGCGTCCTCCTGGGAGAAACTAAGTGTAATATTAAATAGCAGGAGTACCAGAAACAATATCCTGATATTTACATGCAGGTTTTTAATTAAATTAGGTAAATGTTGATTCATGGTTACATTTTTTAATGAATAATATTTAAATGATTTTAATGTTTGGTTGTTTGGTAATTAGTTCCATAGTTTTACCAGAGTATGCAAAAATTGAATAATGTAAATTAAGACCTTTTACTCTGAATAAATAATTCCGATCTGGTTACATCAAAAAAATGCAGGTTTAACAAAATGATTTCCCAATAAAATCCTGAGTTCTGCTTTCATCGATTATAAAGGACTTTTTCTGAAACTTATATCCGGTATTGGTTACAGAACCTTTTTCGAATAAGATCAAAAATATTCGATTTTGAATCTGAATAAAGTATAAATAGCATGATTGGATGAAAAACAAATAAAAAATGTCCTTTTTTTAAGGAATTCTCATAAAGGAAAGTTCAATTCCCCAGCTCATTCTATGTATTTTAATAAAAGAACCGGTATTTTTCTGCAAATGGTCAGACATTCATTTTTTTTTGTTTTGATAACTCACCATTTT
>CBDUPM010000495.1:0-2779 GCA_965369105.1 uncultured Bacteroidales bacterium
CTGCCTCCCACTCCTATGTCTCCGGCAGGAACATCCGTATTCGGACCAATAATATTTGAAAGTTCCAGCATAAAGGACTGACAAAAGCGCATAATTTCACGATTAGACTTACCTTTCGGATCAAAATCAGACCCACCTTTTGCCCCACCCATTGGCAGGGAAGTAAGACTGTTTTTGAAAATCTGTTCAAATCCGAGGAACTTCAGGATACTTAAATTTACACTCGGGTGGAAACGGAGTCCTCCTTTATAAGGGCCGATTGCATTATTAAACTGTATCCTATACCCCCGGTTTACATGAATCTTTCCTTCATCATCTTCCCAGGGTACTTTAAACATTAAAACCCTGTCGGGCTCAACCAGCCGCTCGATGATTTGTGCCGATTCAAACTGGGGATTATCATTATAAACCTCTTCAATAGATTCAAGAACTTCATGAACCGCCTGATGATATTCCACCTCACCCGGTGTTTTCTTAATGAGATCATTCATTAATAAGTCTACGTTCATTTTGAGTAGTTTAGTTTATTATTTCTTATTTATGTCCGGATTGATATTTGGTAGTGTAAATTTGAGTTTTAAAGGAAATATATCCAAATTTTTAGACATAATAAATTTATGATTTTAAGCATGATAAAATTATGATTTTAATCATGGGATATTTAGGAAGGGATGGGGGCAGATGAGCTGAAATAAACAAATGTTTGTCTGAAACGGTTATTCATATAAACTAATCAATAATATAAACATAAGAATTATGTATAAAGACATCATCAATTACGAGTTAGCAGAAAACATCACAGAGGAATATCTGATAAAAACTGCCCATCAAATTGTCAGTGAATGGATGAAGGCTCTCCCCGGTTTTATTAAATGGGAAATTCATAAAAACAAAGCAGGATCATATACGGATATTGTCTATTGGGAATCAGAAGAAGCGGCAAAAAATGCAGAGAAGGAAATGGCCAATATTCCAAATGCAGCCGATTGGTACGGATGTTATAAGGAAGGGAGTATTTCGAGTTTAAACCTGACTCAGGTAGCAGGATTTTAGCAAAAAGTATTGATGGATTTGGATTCCGGTTCCTGATCAGAGCTAACCGGGGAACTGCAAGCTCTTTTATTTATACACTACCCCTTTGTTGCTCCTTCCGTCAATCAGTATCTTCAAATCCTTTTCAAAACGGACATGTCGGACGAATTCATCTTCATAAACGGTGTTTTGCTTTTCTAGATATTTCGTATCAAAATAGCCATCCTTTATAAATGGATTAATCGTCATATAACCCACTCCAAATGAGGTCAGGTTCTGGAAAAAATGAGTACCCTGACTTGGGTCTATCCGGTAATTTGCCAATCCGGATTCCACAATGATCCTGGCTTCACTAATCTGTGTCCATTTTATCGGAATTCCAAGCCATGGATCAGAGGAACCCCATCTGCCCGGACCCACAAGTATATAATTGGAACCCTGCCCTCTTAATCCCAGATTAATTTTTTCAATGATCTCAGCAATTTTTGGATTTTTTGCGGCATCAAAGCTTTCTGGCTTCACATAAACAAAATCGCGAATACCCTTAAATTTTCCATTCCCCAGTCCCTTTTCAGTATACAGGATGCATTCTTCCGGTTTTACCCCTTCAAGATTATACGACCGGCTTTGGTCATTGTCCACAATGGGCCGGATTTGAAGAAAATTAAAAATTCCGGGAGACCCTTTCGGGACATTGAGATCTACTGCAAACTCAATTTCAATGGGCAAATTCATTTCTTCCTGCCCAAGTTTTAATATGGTTTGAAGTATTTCAGCGAGAGGAAATACATGATGATTCAAAATATTGGAAAAACTAATCACCTTTTTTCCTCTTTCAACATTTCCGTCCCGGAGCATATTGCTGTCATAATCAAAAACAGAACTCACATGCCTGAAACTTTTATCCTTTTCACCTTCTGTTATCCTTAGCTTTTTAAGGTTAACGGCATCATTTGTAGAAGTAACAAAACTATCACTTGATAAATCAAGAGCATAAAAATGCTTTTGCGTATCACGCATAACCAATTCTGGCATAGATAGCTGAAGTATTTTTTGAGGAAATTTTGGTGAAAATCTCAATGACACACCTCCATCAACAATATACTTACCCAGGCCGTAGGCAATATTGGCAATTCCATCGCTTGATTTTTCAGGGGCAACCGGATAAAAATTAATGGAACGTGCAACACCGGAGAGAGTGGGATAAAAATAATTCTGTTTTTGTGTACCACATACTTCCTGTATAATAATCCCCATCTTTTCTTCGTCAATAACATTTGCAGTTGCCTGCATATATGCTTTACTCGACTTAAAATAAACGGATGCATAAACCGATTTAATCGCCTTAGAGAGCATCCGGATGGTTAATGCATGATCATTTTTTATTGTAGGGATCATGTAGGTGGAATATATTCCTGCAAATGGCTGGTAGTGGGAATCTTCCAGTTTACTGGAAGAACGGATTGCAATTGGATTCTCGACCACATTTACGATGGCATATAAATCCTGGTGTAAATATCCCGGTAATTTCGCCTCCACAAATTTTTCAAGTATCTCTTCATCCGGTGCATCCGATAAACCTATTTTATAGAGGGAATTGCTTTCCATAAATTCATCGAAAATATCAGTGCTCAACACTACCGTCCGTGGGATTGTAATCACAGCATTTTCAAAACGATTAAAAAGTTTGTGCTTTTTTATGAGAGAATTTATAAAAGCCAGTCCCCGAGCTTTTCCTCCTATTGAT
>CBDUPM010000496.1:0-2762 GCA_965369105.1 uncultured Bacteroidales bacterium
CTTTTTAGGGCTGGCATTCTAATCCCGACGCTTCGGGACACTACCAGACCAGAAATGCATTTCGTGAAATGCCCTGCAAAAATACATGTTTTTTTAATACCGCAAAAAAATTGATGAAAAATATTTGATTTTTTTTCTATTTAAAAGTGGCATATAAAAATACAACTCAATTATTAGCCTGAAAGCAGCTAATGCTGTTGGAATAAATTGATTTGACTACCTTCTAAATGTAAACCGGATTTATTCTTCTATTATGGTAATTTTTTCAATTTTATCACCCTGGCGAATCTTGTCAATGACCTCAACTCCTTCAACTACTTTTCCAAAGCATGTATGATTCCTGTCGAGATGTGCCGTATTTGTCCTGCTGTGGCAAATAAAAAATTGTGATCCACCTGTATTTCTGCCGGCATGCGCCATGGATAATACACCCTTGTCGTGATACTGGTTACCCCCATCAAGTTCACAATCGATTTTATACCCGGGTCCACCCATTCCGGTACCATCGGGGCAACCTCCCTGGATTACAAAATCGGGTATAACCCTGTGAAAAATAAGTCCGTCATAAAAACCCTCCTTCGATAATTTAATAAAATTTTCAACGGTTCCAGGGGCATCCTTTTCATAAAAATCAACCTTCATCAGGCCTTTTTCTGTTTTTATTTCTGCTTTTTTCATAATATTTAATTTGTCAGGCAAAAGTATAAAAAATGAAGGAATATCAAAGTTTGTGATAATTTAATGGCGTAAATGTTACCTGAGTAAACCTGGATTGCAAACCGTTGCGTAATTAACCACCATTTTTATTGAATATTTATTTTCTCCTTTCCGTTTTATAAACTAATTTCATTAAAATTCTTTTCCGGTTATAAATTAAATTATTTACTGAATATCAAAGGTTTAGACTTATTTTATTAATCCTTTAACAAAAGTGATCAAATTTATTTTATAATATTGTATTATTGATACCTAACTTTTATGTACAGACTAATTTATTGGTTTTCGGCTTTCATCTTACTTTCGACCTTTATTCAATCCGCACAATCTCAGGACCTGTTTCCAGGTCCCGGATTTCTTTACTCTGATGAAGAAGTGCCCCGGATAGATATTACAATAGACCCGGCATATATTGATCTAATCCTGCAGGATGTTACCAGTAATGAAGAATACCCGGCACAATTTAAAATGACCAGGGGAATCGATGTCCGGACCATTGAAAATGTGGGCTTTCGGCTCCGGGGAAATACCTCCAGATTTTCATCCAAAAAATCCTTTAAAATCTCTATTAATTCTTTTACCCCGGGGAAAAAGTGGCAGGGTGTGGAAAAAATCAATTTAAACGGGGAACACAATGACCCTTCCATTGCCAGAGCAAAACTTTGCTGGGATTTATTTCGTGAAGCCGGGGTTCCTGCACCCAGGGCTAATCATGTTTCAGTATATATAAATGGCGATTATGTGGGATTGTACCTGAATGTAGAGCATATTGATGAAGAATTTGTAGATACCCGCTTTGGTAATAATGACGGAAACCTTTATAAATGCCTTTGGCCGGCAGATCTGAATTACCTGGGATCAAATCCGGATTTATACAAATTTACCCAGAACGACCGAAGGGCATATGATCTGAAAAGAAACGAAGAAATAGATGACTACAGTGACCTTGCACAATTAATTGATGTAATAAACAATACCTCACCCTCCGATTTCCAGGAATATCTTGAACCTGTTTTTGACGTCAATACTTATCTGAAAAACCTTGTAGTGGAAGTAATTACCGGTCATTGGGATGCATACTCATTTAATAAAAATAATTATTATCTCTATAGAAATGAGTCCAATAATAAATTTCAGTTTATCCCTTACGATACAGACAATACCTTTGGAATAGACTGGTTTATCGGGGATTTGGGAACCAGGGATATTTATAACTGGACATCCGATGAAGAAAGGCCCCTGACCGAAAATCTGCTGGAGAACCCGGTATACCGGGATAGATTTTCTTTTTTCATGAACCGTTTTCTTACTGAAAGTTTTTCAGCTTCAGTCCTCTCTTCTAAAGCAGATGCATTAAGAGATAAAATTGCTCCTTTTGCTATCGATGATGTTTTCCGTACATATGATTATGGATATACCTACGAAGATTTTTATAACTCCTTTGAAATTGCAACCGGGGATCACGTAAAATATGGAATCAAATCATATATTAATGCCCGGCATAGCTCAGCCTCTTCACAGTTAGAATTAAACGAAATATCACCGATAATCAGTTGGGTTCAGCACAATTCCCCTGAAATTAATGAATCCATTATCATCACTGCCCTGGTTGAAGATGAAGAAATCCCCGATAATGTCAGCCTTTTCACATCTGATGGAGGAGAATATATAAACAATGATATGCTTGCTACTGGAAATGGCTATTACAGCAGCATTTTACCTGCAGTGTCCAATAATGGTAGTATAAAATATTATCTTGAAGCAACAGATATTCATGGAAATCTAAGCCGGGAACCTTTTGTGGGTGAATACACCATAGATATAACCACCGGCCTTAAGGATAAACATTCATTTATCGAGGTAGATGTATATCCGAACCCATTTACCGAAAGTATCCAAATCAGGTCTGGAATTAACTATAGCAAAATTAATTACAGCTTATCTGATATCAGCGGAAAAATTATTCAAAGGGGTGAATTGGGACCGTCAGAATCCAGGATTAACATCAATGACTCAAAACTAAGTGCCGGAGTTTACATTCTGTT
>CBDUPM010000497.1:0-2759 GCA_965369105.1 uncultured Bacteroidales bacterium
TCCGACTTCAGGAGGATGAGCTCAGCGAAGCGAAACCAAAGACCAAAAACCAAAAACCAAAAACGAAAACCGAATCCGACTTCAGGAGGATGAGCTCAGCGAAGCTAAACCAAAAACGAAAAACGAAAAACGAAAAACGAAAAACGAAAAACCAACATTCCCAATACCCCGATTACATGTTATAAAATATCCCTCCTCTAAAACATAAAAAACCATCTTTTCCAGATTCAATTTTATACTACATTTATCACAATTTTAATTCTATCTAAACCAATAAAATATAGTGACTTATGGCAAAAAGAACGATTGTATCCTTACCCGGTGATGGTATTGGAAGGATTGTACTGGATGAAACAATCAGAGTTTTAAACGCAGCCGGATTTGATGCTGATTACGTGGAAGGAGATATCGGTTGGGAATTCTGGAAAACAGAAGGAAATCCCCTTCCTGAAAGAACTATTGATTTGCTTGAAAAGCATAAAATCGGGCTTTTTGGAGCCATTACCTCCAAACCAAAAGATGAGGCTTTTGAAGAGTTGGATGAGGCACTGAAATCAAAAGGATTGGTTTATTCCAGTCCGATTGTGGGATTGAGACAACATTTCAACCTGGATATTTGCATTCGTCCCTGTAAAACCTATCCCGGAAATCCTTTGAATTTTATCAGAAGGGGAAAGGATGGAGGAATTGAGGAACCGGTGGTGGATGTCGCTATATTCAGACAAAATACCGAAGGACTTTACGGGGGTGTGGAATGGTCGGATCCTCCGGAGCAGGTTTATAATGCTTTAATGACTCATCCCAAATTCAGGAAGAATTTTGGGAACACCCCTAAAAATGAGCTTTCCATCTCTACCCGGATATTTACCCGGAAGGCTACGGGCAGAATACTCAGAGCAGCTTTTGAACATGCTGTGAAATTCGGATATAAATCAGTGACCGTTTGCGAAAAGCCCAATGTAATAAGGGAAACATCCGGAATGATGTATAAAATGGCCCTGGAAATTCAGAAAAATGAATATCCACAAATACAGCTATGGAATACCAACATTGATGCTCAGATGATGTGGCTTACAAAAAATCCTGAGGATTATGGGGTTATCGTAGCCGGGAATATGTTTGGAGATATAGTATCGGATGGTTTTGCAGGATTAATCGGAGGACTTGGATTTGCATGCAGCGCAAACATAGGGGAGGAGGTAGCTGTATTTGAACCTACGCATGGGTCTGCTCCAAAGTATGCCGATTATGACATTGCCATTGTCAATCCAATTGCTATGATTGCTTCTGCCTGTATGATGCTGGATCATATTGATGAAAAAGAGATAGCTGCAAAAATTCGTAAAGCCATTGCCGGGGTGATTGCAGAAGGAAAAATTAAGACCTATGATATGATGAAAATGCCGGGAAGGGAAGATGTAGTCGCCCGTGGCGCAGCTTCCACCCAACAAATGGCAGATGCCATCATTTCAAACTTATAAAGCGATATACACTGTTTACCGGACAGACAAAGCATGCCTTGTCTCCTCCGCCGGAGAAAGACCACTGGTCTTTCTCTCTCATATAAAACTATAAACTATGAACAAAGAAATCCTTACCCTCTGGCCTGAAATCGACTGGATTGAATCCCCCGAACTAAAGGAAAAAGTTGCTAAAACCTGGGAGCTTGCCCTGGAAAGAAGTATACTTACAGAGGATGATCTGAACACCATTCCATTTACACTATTGGTAAAAGATTTGAATGTCAGTTTTATGGCTCACAAACGATCTGTGGTACATATTGCAAGGGACGCAGGAAAAAAGATCATGGAATTCTACGGCTCAGATCTTCCGGTTGATATGGATACCTTGATTGCAGGAGCCATTCTTGCCGACGTGGGAAAACTATTGGAATATGTAATTGAGGATGGGAAAGCGGTTCAGGGAATGTATGGGAAATACCTGCGTCATCCCTTTTCAGGCGTAAGTCTGGCCGAAGAATGCGGAGTTCCCCCCGAAGTATGTCATATTATCGCAAGTCATGCCGGGGAAGGAGATATGATTAAAAGAACCACCGAAGCCTATATTGTTCATCATGCCGATTTTATGACTTTCCTTCCTTTCAGGGATCGTTTAAAATAAATTGAAATTAGGGCTAAGGAAATACTTTTTTAAGCCTTCATTATCATTGATTCCTCCTGAATTAATCAGGGAAAGGAGGCAGGTAATGGTTTTCGCGGGCTTGACATATCAGGATAGTTTGTTATTCCACATAAAAACTATTAATTTGGACGGTTCATAGCCCAAAAATATCTATGTTAAGTCTGGACCTGATTCTGGTTTTTGTCGTTATCCTTTTTATTCTGATATCTCTGTATTGGAGTATTCTGGGTCCTTCATTTACATTTGTGGTAGGGATTAGTTTTCTGGGCCTGGTTGGCGTACTTACCCCACAGGAAATTCTCTCCGGCTTTGCTAACGAACAGATTGCAGTAGTTATCATGCTACTTCTCATCGGGGATATCATCCGGCAAACTGCACTGGTGGAAGTGATTTTTGACCGGATCTTCAGGAACGCAAAATCCTACAATGGTTTTATGAACAGAATGGTTATGATAATCAGTACTTTATCAGCCTTTCTGAATAATACTCCCCTGGTAGCGGTAATGATGCCATATGTAAATAACTGGTGCAGAAGGAAAGGAATTTCTCCTTCCAAATTCCTCATGCCCCTCTCGTTTGCAGCCATACTTGGGGGAACTGCCACCTTAATCGGAACT
>CBDUPM010000498.1:0-2756 GCA_965369105.1 uncultured Bacteroidales bacterium
GCTCCGGAGATATGAAATTTAAATTTAACCCCCTAACTGAATTTGAAGAATATGTGATCGTCAATAAAGGTACGGAACGTCCATGGACAGGGAAATATACCGATAATAAAGACAAAGGTACTTATGTATGCAAAAGATGTAATGCCCCTTTGTACAAATCTGATGATAAATTTGACTCCCATTGTGGCTGGCCCAGCTTTGATGATGAAATTGACGGGGCCGTTAAAAGAGTTCGCGATGCAGATGGCAGCCGAACTGAAATAATCTGTTCAAATTGCGAAGGACACCTGGGGCATGTTTTCCTTGGTGAAAGATTCACTGAAAAAAATACCCGGCATTGCGTTAATTCTGTTTCAATGAAATTTGTGGCTGCGGGCGAGCCATTACCTGAGGTCATCGGGAAATAGCTAAGTCTCCGGGGGTTTGAGGTTCCTGGGTTTCGGATAAGTCGCATTTCAGCACATCAGCAAATCGGCACTTTAACAAATCCCATTCCCGGGGTACGGGGACTAATTTAAACTGGTTTTTTATTTCTCCATCGCCCTTACTCTCTCCAGCAAGGTAGGATGCGAATAGTAAAATTTAACATAAAGAGGATGAGGAGTTAAATTACTCAGGTTCTTTGATGTTAAGGTTTTTAAAGCCGAAATGAGGTATTTGGAATCATAATGATCGGAAGCAAATTTATCTGCCTGATATTCGTTCCTTCGGCTGAAAATATTGAATATAAAGCCAATTATCATTGAAATGGGAGTATATAAAATCCCAAATGCAATAATTGAAATGTGGAAATTCGCTTCTTCTACTCCAAGAGCGGCTGACAGATCCGGATTATTCAGAAATAAGGAAAAGATAAAAAAGGTAAAACCGGTCTGGAGGATGGATAAAGCGGTTCCTGACAGGGTGTGCTTCTTTTTATAATGTCCGATTTCATGAGCCAGGACTGCTACAATCTCTTCAGTGGATAAATCATTTATCAGGGTGTCGTATAATACGATCCTTTTCTTTGAACCCAGACCTGTAAAGTATGCATTTGCTTTGGTCGACCTTTTGGAGCCATCGATAACAAATATATTGGTCAGATTAAATCCGGCTTTTTCAGAAAATTCTTCGATCGCCTGCCGCAATTCACCATCTTCCAATGGGGTTTGCTTATTAAACAGGGGTACAATCAGGTTTGAATAAAACATGGTCATAAATATCATAAAAGCAGAAACCGCCAGCCATGCCCAAATCCAGAAATTTTTTCCGGTCAGATTGTAAAACCAGATTATTAATGCCAGAACCCCACCTCCTATTATAGCTCCCAGCAGCCAGGATTTAACTTTGTCAAGGATATAGGTTTTTTTGGTTGTTTTGTTAAATCCGAATTTTTCTTCGATCACAAAAGTGTCATATAAATCAAAAGGTGTGGAAAGAATATCCGATCCCAGCATAAGAATAGCAAAAAACACCAAAGCCACTATTATATAATTTGAAGAAATCGTATAAGCCATGTTATTTACGATGGCAAATCCACCGAGGAGAATCATTAGGAGGATTAGAATAAAACTAAAACTACTGGAAATAATACCAAAGCGGGCATTTATTCTTTTGTATTCCTGGGACTTTTTATATCTGTCCGGTTCATAAACATCTTTGAGTTCTTCAGGGACAGGAGCTTTCGTATTTTTCATGTTTAGCCAGGCCAGACTTCTTTCCAGGATAAAGCCTCCAATAAGAATTCCAAGAATTATATAGTAGTAAGTATTTACCATCATTTGTTAATTGAATAAATGTAAAAGGTGCAAAATTAATGTTTTTGAGGAGACAAAATTATTCTTCCCGGATAATTATCTGTTCAAACTGATTGTCAAGTTTGATTTTATTTTTAACCGCTTCTTCAATATCCTTTTTATAAGCTTTTGCGAAACCGGATTTTGGTCGAATTTGCAAAGCTTCATTTACAGCGCTCAGCGCTTTTGGGGGATCCCCCGATTTCTCATAATAAACTGCAAGATTAATCCAGGCTTTGTATTTTCTGATATTGTTTTCAGATTCTGATATAAACCTTGTGAGACCCTCCAGATCAAGTGATATATTTTCTCCCTGGTAATAAAAAATGTAATACAGACTCATAACATCCTGCCAATAGGGAGAAAGGTAAGTACCATAGTTTTCTCCTGCTATTTTAAAAGATTCCTTCATAGCTTTGATTACATCGGGATCTTTTTTAAGATTATAATTTCTCATACTACCGAAATAACCATCAAAATAAAAAGTATCCGTTTTTATTCTCTCATCTATAAGGCCTGAATCCTTAAAATAGGTTCTCCATACAGTTTTTGTACGGGTAATAATATGCCAGTCATAACTCCCATAGTCCTGCTTAAATTGAAATCCATAATATTCCAAAGCTAGAATAATATCCGTATTGAATTCATTACACAGGTAATTAACACTTTCAATATCAATAGGTTTAAGAAAGTCCTCAAGAGTTGAAGCTCTTGCCTCGCTATATTTTGTTTTTTTCAGGTTTTCAAATTCAGACTGATCCAGGATTGTAAACAGGCCATCAAATATTGTATTATTAATCATAGTATCAACAATAAAAGCTTCAGAATCTGAAAGATTTTTAAGCATATTGAAATCCATGGTATCTGCCCATGGATAATAGGATAGGTTTAAAACTAATATTGAATCCTCGCTTGGAGGAACAACAAAGCCTGCAGGTTGCAGGCTCTGGAAATTGATTACTTTTGTGGGTATACAGGAAC
>CBDUPM010000499.1:0-2752 GCA_965369105.1 uncultured Bacteroidales bacterium
TCGGTCATATTGCAATAGATGACCTGTTCTGTCATTTCAGGTAAATCCTTTGCAACTTCTTCTTTCGTTCTCCTCAGGATAAAAGGATTTATCAGTTTTTTGAGTTTCTCTTCTGTGGCGGTATCATTTTTCTTTTCAATGGGTTTGACATATTCCCTTTTGAAAAAATTTAAACTTCCCAATAATCCGCTGTTAATAAAATTCATCTGGGCCCATAAGTCTGTCAGCGAATTTTCAATCGGAGTACCTGTAAGGGCAATTCTGTGATCGGAATTCAGAAACTGAACAGCTTTATAAATTTTTGAAGAGGGGTTTTTAATCACCTGGCTTTCATCAAGGATCACATAGTGAAAACGGAATCCGGATATTTTTTCTATATCCTGCCGGATGGTATGATAGCTGGAAATTATGATATCAAAATTCTGAAATTTATTTATATTGAGGCTCCTCTGATTTCCAATATGAGCCAGTTTTTTAAGGGAAGGTGCAAATTTTCTGAGTTCATTCATCCAATTGTGTACCAGGCTGGCAGGCACCACTATAAGAGAAGTAAGGCGGCTTTCATTTTTGGAAAATAAGTTTAATTGTGGTTCCCCGGGGTGGTTTTCAATTTCTTCAGCAATATGATTTTCTGCATTTTTCAAAATCAGGCTGATTGCCTGCAGGGTTTTTCCCAGGCCCATATCATCGGCCAGACATCCCCCCAGGTTTTGTTGCTGCAAATAAGATAACCAGGTAAATCCTTCTTCCTGGTAGGGTCGGAGTGTAGCGGCTAAATTTTGTGGCAGATCCACCAGCGGAAGTGAGCCTGGTTTATTCAGCATGTCCAGTTTGCTATAATCCCCGTTCATTTTTTTTCCGGTTTCTGCCTTTTCAAGAATTAAAAAGTGTTGTTTGTGGAGTTTCAGAACTTTATCATCCTCCCGGGCAAAATCAAAAAGTTCTTTAAAACGGCTAAACCATTCCAGGGGCAGAATAAAAACTGAGCCATCTGGTAATCTGTATTCCCTTGAACCGGACAGGATATTCTTTTTCAGCGATAAAAAAGGTATTTCATACTCTCCCAATTTAACATTTGCTAAAATGTCAAACCAGTCGTTTTTTAATTCAGTATGTAATACAAGCTCCACACTACCTTTATAATATAGGTAATCACCCATCTTTTGCTCTACTTCAAATCCTGATTCTTTTATCTCCTCATAATTCTGATTCATCCATTCCACTATTCCATAGGTCTGTTCTTCAAAACTCAAACTCCTGTTTGCTTTCAGTTCATAATTTGCATGGTCGAAGCTATGGAGTGACAGGCTGTTTAGCTGATTATGAACATTCATTTCAAATTTGGGATTCCGGAAGTATTTTTCATAACGGAATTGATTGTTTTCAGAATAAAAATCCACTAAAACATTCTGTTCAGAATTGGCCAGTAAGATGCTTTTTCCATAGCGGAACTTAAGAAGGATAACTGCATTGTTACGAAATCCTTTTTCGATCGATAGTATGGCTTTCTTTTTGGGTTTAATTACATCAATGGAAAAGCCGGATGGATTTACTTCATAATCTCTGACCATTTTAGTAACAAAGGACTTGAAGTATTGCTTTTCTGTTTTTTTGGGAATAACAATCTGGTCTCTTGTAAAAAAAGGTTTAAGCTTTTGTGCCTCTAATTTATGGATAAAATGGATTTCATTATTAAACCGGATAATTGCCGGTTGATTGCAAATAATGTCGATAAACTGATCTTTCAGCCTGATAGTTTCTTCCTTGTGTTTTAATACCAGGGAGTAAAAGGATGCTTCTTCATTTCTGATAAAATGAAAATGAGGCTGTAAGTCTGTTTCATTTATTTTTAAGAAATCTTCTTCGAAAATGTTAGCCCTGGATTTTTCTCTAAAAAATACTTTGATCCCGGTTCCGCGGATAATCTGAAGTACTTTGTCCAGTCTTTTTTCAATAAAGGGACGTATAAAGTGATTGAAATTCTCAGGATTTAATTTGTCCTGAAATTCCTTTAAATTCCTGTTCCTGGAGAAAGTTTTAAATAGCTGCTGATCATTGTATTCTTCAATTATTTTTACAATCTCTTTTTCAGTATGGGAAAGTTTCAGATAATTAGGATCGGTGTCAGAATGAAATACCGTTTGTTCAGGAGAATAGTATTCCTCAGATTTGGTTTTATACAGAATCATGGGAATAAATACCAATCCCCAAATACGATGTTCATGCAAACCAATGGCGAAAAAACTGCTTTTCATTTTTATCTGTTGATTGGGTAAAAAACACGCAAGTTACTAAATAACTATGATCCGGATATTGGCTTTACCGAATTTTCACTCCCTCTTATAAAAATATTCCGCTAAAATTCAGATTGATTTAAGTTTCTTAATAAATATTGACATTTTATAAATTGTGAATCTTATTTTTTATCTAATTTTGATAAATAGCTAACCCTCTTTACTTTTTACCGTATAGGTATAATAAAGTATACTTGATTAATAGTAATTTAATTATCATGTTTAAAAAACTACGCCTGGTTCCAATTGCATTATTTGCATTGGCAATTATTCCTTCCTGTGAGTTGCTTGGAGATTGTGAATCCTGCAGCATCGTTACCTATGTCGATGGAGCATTTGAAAGCGAAACTCCCAGTGTGGTATATTGTGGTGAAAAACTGGCAGAGAAAAAGAGTGCCGCACCCACCATAATTGGAAATACAACCACGCAATGGGAATGCTATTAGAAAGAAAGTAAA
>CBDUPM010000500.1:0-2751 GCA_965369105.1 uncultured Bacteroidales bacterium
TTTTTACTGTGCCCATGAAAGCCGGGCAACTCTCCTTAGCTCCTCCACAAACCGTAATCACATAGTCGAAGTCCTCATCCAGATATTTATCCACGTTCTCAGGCTGATATTTACTGATATCAATTCCTGATTCCTCCATTACCTTTATTGCTTTGGGGTGAACCTGACCGGAAGGATTTGTTCCGGCACTGAATACCCTTAGCTCAGGATCATAAGATTTTAGAAATCCTTCTGCCATTTGGCTTCGGCAAGAATTTCCGGTACATAGTATTAATATTTTTTTCATCAGCAGCAATTAATTTTATCAGTTTGTATACGGGTAAATAATGATGTGGCATTTTCAATTTGCATTTGAAGTTCTTCCTCGTTCAAACAATAATGTGTTTTTGAACCGCTAATTTCACCTTTGATTAAGCCGGCATTCTTTAATTCTGTCAAATGTTGGTTTACGGTGGTCCGACCCAGAGGAACTTCATTACTTATATCTCCTGTTACACAGGCCTTTATCTCCGCAAGATATTTAAGTATTGCCAGTCGGGCTGGATGAGACATCGCCTTGAAAAATGCTGCATCATCCTGCAGGTCTTTTTCAAATAGTTCTGCTTTGGAATAGGCCATAATTTTTTGACGTAAATATACGTCATAAATTTGTTATAAGAAATTTTATATGATCTTTTTTAAATCTTTTTTCCCTTTTTGACGTATAGGAGAAAACAGATTAAATTGGAGATGCTAAACCTATTCAGATTTTTCAGCTTTTTATTTTTTATTTATATATTTTCTCCATCCGTGGGGCAAAAATATGCAGCCATTGAAGGGGAATTGGATTTGTCAGACTGGAATATGGAAATCCTTAACCTTGATGGGGAATGGGATTTTTATGTATCCCAGTTCATTGATCCGGAAATCGCTTTCGCTGATAGTATAAACCCGGATATGTTCATCAGGATACCTTCATACTGGTCTGATTTTAGTTTAAATGGTCAGCCGATTAACGACAAGGGATTTGCCAGCTATGGACTTAAAATTCGCCTGCCTGATAACTTCAGCGAAAGACTTGCTTTTCAGCTTCCGGTTTTCGATGATTCTTATATGTTCTTTGTAAATGGGGTAAAAAAAGCAGAGAATGGGAAGGTTGGGGAAACGGAAAAACTTTCAAAGCCGGGTTATAAACCAATGATAGTTGTCATTCAACCCGACAGCAATTACCTGGAGCTTTTAATCCATGTCAGCAATTTTCATCACAGAAGAGGTGGGTTCTGGAAATCAGCTAAAATGGGAGTAATGGATGATGTTATTAATCAATCGAACAAATATAATTCTCTTATTTATGTTTCATTGGGAATACTTTTTACATTTTTCCTTTTATTTCTTTTCTTTTTCATATTTGACAGAAGGAACATCTCTTCCCTCCTGTTTTCAGTCATGATTCTGGGAATTCTGATCAGGATTTTATTTACGGGCACATTTCCTGTCCTTGAACTGGGGAATTTCTCCTGGATATGGCTTATCCGGTTTGAATACCTGGGAACCTTTATTGGATTTGCTTTCGGTATGTGGTTTTTTCTGGAGTATTATTCTCTCTCCTGGACAAAAAAAATCACTCAGTTAAATACCGTAGTTATGTTTCTAATGATTATCCTGGTTTTATTTTCCGAACCCGGGATATTTGCATACACCATGTTTTATTTTAAACCGGTTTCAGTAATTTTTTTGACTTTCTATTTATTTCTCAGCTTAATTTATTCATTCCGGGGAAAAGGAAGAGATATAATCTACTTTGTCACCATGCTGATTTTTATGGCTTCCCTGGTGAATGATATACTTGTATCTGGTTCCGGATCCTTTATTTCAAGCGGATATTTGGTTCATTTAGGAGTTTTGGTTTTCATTTTTGCAAATGCGCTCCTTTTAATTAAATCATGGGTCCAGGCATATATGGATAAAACGAGAATAAATATCGAAATGGAGATGGAGAACCTGAACCTGGAGAAGCAGGTAATGAAGGTTAATGAAGAGATAAGTACTATCACAAAAACTATTGAAATACAAGGCAAACAATTAGAACTGAAAAAAAGGGAACTGGAAGAAAGTTTAAAATTTAAGGATAAGATTTATTCCATAATTGCCAATGATTTGAAAAGTCCGGTCACCAGTTTGTACCAGGTTTCTGATTACCTGTTTCAATCCAATAAGGGTGGGGAGATGAAAGAAACATTACAGTCTATAAGAGAGTTAAGTGAATCTGCTGCTCACCTGGTTGACAATATGCTGAATTGGTATCGTTGTCACAGGGGTGAAATTAAGGTTGTAAGAGAAAATATTGAACTGAAAAGTTTATTTTCTGAAATAAATGAATTATACAAAGTTAGTTTAAAACTAAAGAGACTCCGGATTGATATTCTGATGGCAGAAGAATATCATGTGAATTGCGATCCACATTTATTAAAACTTGTGCTAAGAAATATCCTTTCTAATGCGATTAAATTTTCGAATAAGGACTCCAGGATAAGTATAACTGCGGCCCGTCCGGTTTCATCCAGTTATATTGTATTGATTATTGAAGATGAGGGGGTAGGTGTCTCTGAGGATATCCTTGATAAATTAAATAATCCTGATGGGAATTATGAATTAAAGTCTAAAAAAGGAACCTCAAATGAAAAAGGTGCCGGACTTGGAATTAAGCTTAGCCATTTACTATTAAAACTGAATAAGGGGAAATTAAAAATCGAAAGTAGTTTAGAACGGGGT
>CBDUPM010000501.1:0-2741 GCA_965369105.1 uncultured Bacteroidales bacterium
CGGTAAAAATTCCGCCTGCAGCAATGACCGGAATTGCCTTATTGAATTTTTCCTTCATTTCCCTGGCAACTTCCACCACACCCGCAACCAGGTTTTCAAGTTTATTGTTCTCATCCTCCAGTGCGTCTGCTTTAAAACCCAGGTGACCACCTGCAAGCGGACCTTCCACTACAAATGCATCAGGCAGATAATTATAATTCTGATTCCATTTATGGCATATAAGGTTGGCTGCCCTTGCGGAAGATACAATGGGTACCAGTTTTGTTTTAGAGCCTTTTTCCAGGTATTTTGGAAGATCGAGGGGAAGTCCTGCTCCGGAAAAGATTATATCAATACCCTCTTCAATGGATGTTTTTACCATATCAGAGAAGTTGGTCAGAACCGACATGATATTCACGCCAAGTACACCATCCGTTAAAGTCCGGGCTTTTTTTATTTCCCGTCGCATGGCATCAATATTCTTCTTCCTGAATCCTCCCTTGTTGTTTTTATCAACCAATCCGATACCTACCGAAGAGATGGTTCCTATTCCTCCCATATTGGATACCGCTGATGCCAGTCCGGCAAGAGATATCCCTATTCCCATTCCACCCTGAATAATTGGAACAGAAATCTTTAAATCACCTATATTAAAAGATTTCAAATTATTTATTATTAATTATCCAATTCCACATTAAAAGCCATAATACCTTTATCACCCTGTTTCGTTTCAAAAACAACCTGCTGACCGGGTTCAAGCCCGTTTATATCCTGAGCGATACCTGTTCTGTGTACAAATACGTCACCCTCATTTTCCGTTTCGATGAATCCGAATCCCTTGATCTCATCATACCATTTCACTGTACCTTTTGCCATAAATTCCTTGTTTACTCTATTGATAAAGATTGAAGAAAGTGTAATTTAGAAATGCTTGTTTACAGGAAAGCATGCCGATATTGACAATTTCCAAAATCAAAAATTTTAGCAAAGCTACACTTTTATTTTAAGAAGCTGGTATTTTGAGGCGATTATGCTTCAATATCAGGCTAATCTTTAATAATTACACATAATTATCATTGGATTACCACCAAATCATTGCCTGGAAATGGGATTTCCGGTATTATTTTTCAACTTTTGCCTCTACACTTATGCTTAGTCCGATGGGAACGGTTTCCCAAGACCCCTGGCTGGTTTTCCGGTGATAGGTTTTATTCCCGAATCCGGCGCAAAAAAGTAACTGACCTTCTCCAAGGTCTTTAATATGCTCCAGGCTAATGAGGGTGTTCCCTTCAACATAAATATGATAGGGCTTGAGATCTATTCGAATAGTTTCATTCAGGCTGCTTTCCGGTAATTGAAGGTAAATCGGTGTTTTTAAAATATTCTCAAAGTCATTTTTACCCAATTGCCTGTAAATATTCAAACGATAGAAAACAGAATCAAAGCTGCATGCCGAAATATTGAAATTTACGGTTTCCAGAACTGCTGATTTTTTAATTTTCATCAACACCCCACATTCATATCCCAGCATATTATCACTGAATCCACCCTGAATCATTTTGGAAGAGGTTGTTACCCCAAGTATTTTGTTTTTGTATTCTTTAGGACTGATCCGGATTTCGGCAAGTTCAAAAAACCTTTGTTTTAAGTAAAAATCCCGGTTTGGGGGGGTCCTTAATTCTGAAACTGAAATATTAACCGGGTGATAGCCAATACAGGAAATTCTGACACTGTCAGCGTCATCTGCATTATCCAAAAGAAGTTGATAATTACCATTCTGATCTGATACCGTACCCATATTTTTCCCTCTTACCCCAATATTAACAAATTCAAGGCTTTCGCCTTTAGAATTAAATATGGTTCCACTGATTTTTTGTGCGCTTAGGATTCCGTTAAGAAACAGGAATGGGATGAGCATTAGAATGACCTTCTTCATATAAAACTTAAGTAAGTAATTCCTGAAATTAATTAAAAAAGCCTTCTTTTCTCAATCCAATTAATTCATTTATATAATATTAACATTTCTTTGCTTTTAATAAGGATGTACCTGCAGTTTCACCGGCCTTCAAATTATCATTGAATGATGGTAGCCACAATCCTCCTGCTTCCTCCATAATCTCTGAATTCTCCTAAATAAATTCCCTGCCAGGTTCCTAAATTCAGATTATGGTTGGTTATGGCTATGCTTATGCTGCTGCCAAACAGGGCCGACTTTATATGGGCAGGCATGTCATCGGCTCCTTCAAAAACATGTGTATAAACCGGGTGGTTTTCAGGGATAAGTTTATTCATAAACGACTCAAAATCAACTCTGACAGATGGATCCGCATTTTCATTCAGGCATAATCCTGCTGAAGTATGTTTAATGTGTATGTGAAGTAATCCTTTTTCGGGTAAGGGTCCCAGGTTTTCAATTATTTCCCTTGTTACAATGTGAAATCCTCGTGATTTGGGACTAAGGCTAAATTCAATTTGTTTTATCATAGACCAGGTTCTTATTTATATACCAGGCCTTTATTGAAACATTCAGCTTCATAGGATAAAGACCCCCGGATAGGTTAAATATTGTTAAATCTGTGTAAAAATATAAAAGATTTTAAGCATCTGACTGTTATATGAAAGAACACTAAAATATTTGTAGTATTTTTGGGCTTCAGAAAATTTGATGAAAAAATATTTATTAATACTATTTTCCTTATTCGTTTATCTTGGGCTATCTGCCCAGGAAGACAAATCCTCACAAGAGTCCGACGAGGATAAGC
>CBDUPM010000502.1:0-2722 GCA_965369105.1 uncultured Bacteroidales bacterium
GAAATTTCAAAAAAACCCTGATAAAATAGCTTTGGAAGGCTTACAAACAGGGTATTTTTGTTAATTTTATGCTGAAAAACGCCACTTTTATCAACAAATCACTATTTTTTTAAGCTGAAATTTGCTCAATACCTTAAATAATCTATATTTGTATACAATTTGACACTTTAATGATTACTAACCCTAAAATTTTTTTATTATGAACAAAGCACAATTAATCGATGCAATAGCTGCCGAAGCTAACTTAACTAAAGCTGATGCTAAAAGAGCTCTGGATGCATTTGTTAAAACAACTACTGATGCGCTTAAGTCCGGTGGCCGTGTGGCTCTCGTAGGATTTGGATCATTTGCAGTTTCAAGTAGAAATGCAAGAACTGGAAGAAATCCTCAAACTGGTGCTCCTATTACAATTTCAGCAAAGAAAGTTGTTAAGTTTAAAGCTGGTAGTGAATTAGCTGACGCTGTTCAATAAAAGATATTCGTTCTACCTTTTAGGGGAGCTTTTTGCTCCCTTTTTTTTTGATTGGTTTTATGGATTTGGACTTATTAAAATATTTGTCTGATTTTCTTACAGAAAGAAGGCTTTCCCTTTTTGATAAAGTACTGGACTTCCGGACGGAATATATTACTATTGCCCTGGAAGATATATATCAGCCCAATAATGCAAGTGCAGTGCTTCGGTCATGCGACTGTTTTGGGATTCAAAACATTCATATTATAGAAAACAGGAATGAGTATGTGATAGATAAAGAGGTATCTATGGGTTCACATAAATGGCTCACTATGAATTATCTAAACGATTCGGATGATAATACAGATGCCGCCATCACCTCTTTGAAAAAACAGGGTTACCGGATAGTGGCAACCACTCCTCATTCCGAAGAGGCAAGTTTGCAGAACTTCGATGTAAATAATGGGAAATTCGCTTTGTTTTTTGGAACGGAACTAACGGGTCTTTCTCAGCAAGTTATGGATCGTGCGGATGAATTTCTGAAAATTCCTATGTATGGGTTTACGGAAAGTTTCAACCTGTCTGTTTCTGCCGCCATTATTCTTCAGAACCTTACGTCCAGGATTCATAACTCAAATCTTGACTGGAAACTCAATGAGGAGGAGAAGTATAGACTAAAATTAGAATGGATTCGGAAAAGCATTAAGAATGTGGATCTTATAGAATCAGAATATTTAGAAAGGAAAAAAACCGGAAATCGTTTAAACTAAATTTTTCTGAATAAAATATTTTATTATTTACCTGTCGTTTACTTAAATTTTTTTTTAGTTATTTAACATAATTTATTTATTTTTCAGACTGTTAAGTCTTCATTTTAGCCTGTTTTTCCGGCAGAATTTTATTCCTGCCTCTTTTAAAAAATCATTTTGATCTGAATTTGCGATTCAATCCTCATTTTGGTACTTGCAGTTTATCCTATAATTTTTATATCTTTGACAAACTATAGTTTGTTGAGGATAAACCAATAGTATTATTCCACTAATCTAATTTAGAATGAATTGCATCATTATCGACGATGATAAACTCTCCAGAAGAATATTGGAAGAGTTTATAACAAAAACGGAAGGTCTGGAATTAATACATTCCTGTTCTGATGCTGTTAATGGTATTAATATTTTGAAGAAGGAAGATAACATCCATTTGATTTTCCTGGATATTGAAATGCCTGACATGACTGGTATTGATTTTATGGATACCCTGGAAGTCACACCTCAGGTTATAATTGTATCAGGAAAAGAAAAATATGCGGTTAATGCATTTGAATATGATGTAACAGATTATCTGCTCAAGCCCGTGAGTTATTCCCGTTTCTTCAAAGCAGTGGAAAAAGCAACCCTGCGATTTGAAAAGGATAAAAACAATCTTATCGGTAAAGAAGAAATATTTATTAAAAAGAATTCGACCCTGGTCAGACTTAAATATGAAGAAATACTCTGGGTTGAGGCCTTAGAAAATTATGTCATTTTTAATACTTTTAAAGATAAATATACCATTCACTTTACCATGAAGGCAATTGAGCAACGATTGCCGGCCCATAATTTTACAAGGGTACACAGAAGTTATATTGTTAATACCTCTTCCATCGATGTAATTGAGGATAATTCTGTGGTAATTAGAACAGAAGAAGGCAACAGGACCATCCCAATAGGAAAGTCTTACAAGGAAAAACTGATGAAAGATATTAATCTTATCATTAAGTAGGTTCATGCCTTATGGTAAGTGACAGGCAACTTTTTTTAAATAAAATAGCACAAACTTCTCCCGCTCCATTGATGCTCGAAATTGAGTCGGCTAATGGGGTTTTTCTGTATGATAAACATGGAAAACCATTTTTCGATCTGATTTCCGGAGTAAATGTTTCTTCCGTAGGTCATAATCATCCCAATGTAGTTGAGGCAGTTAAAAGACAGGTAGATAAGCATATGCACCTGATGGTGTATGGCGAACTGATTCAATCATCACAATTAATGTATGCTGATTTATTGACAGAGTTTCTTCCGGAGTCTCTCAATTCAGTGTATTTTCTGAATTCCGGCTCCGAAGCGATTGAGGGAGCCATGAAACTGGCAAAGAGGTTTACAGGCAGATCAGAAATCCTGTCATTCAGGAATGCCTATCATGGCAGTACCCATGGTGCATTATCCATAATGGGGGATGAGTTCTTCAAGCAGGGGTACCGGCCGCTTTTGCCGGATGTCAGACTGCTTTCTT
>CBDUPM010000503.1:0-2715 GCA_965369105.1 uncultured Bacteroidales bacterium
GGTGAAACCCTTGCGACACAAAGCTGGGTAAATGATAAACCTTATTTAATCCTGGATTATGTTTATGTAGATACCCTTGAAACATTGACCCTTGAACCCGGGGTACAGGTGTATCTTCACAGGGATGCCATTTTCGCAATAGGTGGCAGCCTTATAGCGGTAGGGGATATTGATAATCCCATAAAATTTAACGGAGACAGGCTGGAATCATTATATCGTGACTGGCCCGGACAATGGGCGGGAATATGGTTTATACAGGGGAGCAGGGACAATGTGATGGATTATTGCGAAATCAAGGGTTCCACTTTTGGTATGATTGTCGATTCTGTGATGAATGGAAATCCAACCCTGGAATTTAATAATTCACTTATTCAGCATGTCAGCTCAGTTGGTTTACTGGCAAGGGGATCTGAAATAAAAAGTTTTAACAGTGTGTTTGCAAATTGCGGCTCCAGTGCTATTGCGCTGACAATTGGAGGGAGCTACGAATTTAATCATTGCACCGTTGCAAATGGAAGTGGCAGTCCGTATGTCGGCGGACCCCCAAGGACAGATCCTTCGGTGTATATTTCAAACTATTATTTCTATAATGATACTTTGCCCGGTGGAAATGTAGTGCAAAAGGCAGAAGTCAGGGATATTGAAAAAGCAAATTTTGGTAATTGCATCATCTGGGGTATACAGAGTAATGAGCTTCTAATTGATAAATTTCCTGAAAGGGGTGAGTTAAATTTTTTATTTGACCATTGTATTGGCAGATTTGATCCGGCGGAGGTATCGATCAGTGAAGAGTTTTTCCCAATGCTGGTAAATGAAAATCCAAATTTTATTTCCTGGTCTGAATATAATTTCCAACTGGATACTCTTTCACCTGCCAAAGATGCAGCTAAAACAGAAATCAGTACAGATTTTCCCATTGACCGGGAGGGAAAAAGCAGGTTTGCCGATTCTAAACCTGATATCGGAGCCTATGAAAGAATAGAAGAGTAAGCGAGATTTTACATCCTTTTTCCATAAAGGGGTAAAACCTGGTTATGAAAAAATTACTTGCTATTTTCTGCTTTTTCTGCTTGTTTGTTCAAAATGGCATTTCTCAACAAGAATTGTCTATTCTTTTCTGGAATGTTGAAAACCTGTTTCATCCAACAAATGACAGTCTGACCGACGACGATGAGTTCACCCCTTCAGGTGCAAGATACTGGAGCTATAATCGCTACCGGATAAAATGCAACCTTATCTGGAAAACTATTTTTTTATCCGGCAATGACGGCCCTCCTGACATAATCGCATTATGCGAAATTGAAAACAGGAAAGTCCTGGACGATCTTTTCAGATTTTCTCCCCTGAAAAACTACAACTACCAGCTAATCCATATGGATTCACCCGATCCGAGGGGAATTGATGTTGCTCTTGCTTATCGCCCGGAACAGATTAGCCTGATGGATACCTGTTTTATTTCATTTTGTGTACCCGAATTAAATGGCAGGATGACCCGGGATATCTTAAAGGCCAGTTTTTTGTGGGAATCGGATAGCATAGGAATTTTTGTCAATCACTGGCCCTCTAAATACGGAGGTGCCGGATATACGGATGTTTTACGAATCAGGGCAGCTGAGTTATTATCCTCAGAAGTAAGGAAAATTCAGGAATTTAACCCGGGAAGATATTTGATTTGTTGCGGGGATTTTAATGATATCCCGGAATCACGTTCATTGCAATTGCTTATAAATGCTGAAAACAGGGGTAAAAAGATTCTTCAATATGTCAAACCCTTCCCCGACTTATCGCATGGAAGTATTAAATACCAGGGAAACTGGGAACTTATTGATCATTTTTTTGCAGGAGGAGCATTTTTAGACAGTATTTCCGGTTCCTCCCTGAAAATCTCTTCATCCCAAATCCTGCAACATGACTTCCTGTTAAAGGAAGATGAAAAATTTGGTGGAAAACAGGTGTATCGAACTTATTCGGGATACAGGTATTTGGGAGGATTTAGTGATCATTTACCGGTTTTGTTAATAATAGAACGAAAGTAAGTAACGAAGCTTTGATGGACCTTTGTCCATATTCCACTGGAGACCGCACTAAACCAATCCTTTTTCTTTACCCAGCTTCATCATTAAATCGATGGCAGCTTCCTTCTCATTGGGAATATCTCCATCGAGTATGGCTTCCTTGATGGCATTTTTAATTTCACCAATTACCGGTCCGGGTTCAATATTAAACGTGGAAATGATTTCTTCACCACTTACCGGGGGCTGAAAATTTCTGATGGAATCTTTTTCTTCAATTTCTTTCAATTTAAGCCTTACCCTTGCAAAGTTATTCAGGTATTTCTCTACTTT
Source organism: uncultured Bacteroidales bacterium (assembly GCA_965369105.1). Taxonomy (GTDB): domain Bacteria; phylum Bacteroidota; class Bacteroidia; order Bacteroidales; genus JAGLSB01. The sequence continues at coordinate 2,346 of CBDUPM010000503.1, forward strand.
TTTTTCATTGGCCGAGGTAATATCGGCTTCACATAATAACATTAAATCGTCAATATCATCACCCGCTTCGAATAGTAATCTTCTGACAGCGGAATCGCTAACGACATCTGTCACCAGTGCAATGGGCCTCAAATGCAACAGAACCATCTTCTGAACATATTTCATTTTCTCATTCAGGGGCAGTTTCAGTTTTTTAAATATAGAAGGTACCATTTTTGACCCCAGGTATTCATGACCATGAAAGGTCCATCCTGTCTCTGGTTCAAACTTTTTAGTGGGAGGTTTTGCGATATCATGCAATACAGCAGCCCATCTTAACCATAAATTATCTGTTTTTTGTGAAAGTCTGTCCAGAACTTTTATCGTATGA
>CBDUPM010000504.1:0-2703 GCA_965369105.1 uncultured Bacteroidales bacterium
GATTATATTATCCATGTTTACAACCAGACAGGTAAATTAGTGCAGGAAGAAAACTGGTACAGCCATGAAACCCTCAAAAGGATTGATGTAAGTAATCTTTCCGGAGGATTTTATATTCTGCATGTTAAAGATAAGAAGGGGAGCCATGCAGGTGTTGTGAAGCTTTCTGTTTATAAATAAGGATCTGAAAAAGATAGCTGGTTCCGCCGGTGAAATGTCGGGACCGCGCGTAAAGACCTGAAAGATTTTGTAAGTCTCTAATCCGGAAATAGCAGGTACTCCGGGTTTCAGGTACGATTGTCAATTCAGGAATTCAATACTATTTCCCCAAACTTCTTTCCAAATTCTACAAACTGATCTGCCTTGTCATTATTTGGGGAAAATTTTGCTCCAATGCCATCCTGTACGGGTTTAAGCTTTAGACTTTCCAGGTTTGCTTCAATAATTTTTATGGCTTCACCACTCCATCCGTAAGAGCCAAAAGCAGCTGCCGGTTTTCCTTTATCCCGAATGGGATTTATCACTGAGAAAAGTCGGTAAACAGGTAAAAGTGTATTTTGATTGATGGTGGGTGAACCTATGATAATGGCATCCGAATTAACAACATGAGATTCCAGGTCGCCCGTCAGTATGTTTTCGATATCCAAAAGATTGATATGGATATCTTTATTCATAGCCAGTCCTTCTCCGATTTTAGCACCCATCTCGGCAGTATATCCATAAGCAGAAACATAGGCAATCAAAACTCTTTTGTCACTGGCTGTCTGTTCCATATATTCGTTGGCCCATTTTTCAGATTTATCCACCTGTTGCTTCCAGTTTGTTCTTAAAACCGGTCCGTGTCCCGGAGCAATGGTTTTAATTTCCAGGGGACGGATCTTTCCTATAGCCTTTAAGATGAATTTACTGTAAGGTTTCAGAATGACGTCAAAATAATATTTAAAGGCCTCATCATAATTGCCAACTTTGTCATCAAAGATTTCCTCATGGCAAAAATGTGCACCGAAAGAATCACAGGTAAAGAGTATTTTTTCCTCCTCCAGATATGTGTAAATGGTATCAGGCCAGTGGAGATTGGGGGCACCAATTATTTTAAGTGTCTTATTTCCAAGGTCTAGGGTATCCCCATCTTTTACTCTTAAGGTTTTGAATCCGTTGCCAATCATTTCACCCAGGTAACTCAGGGCCTGTCCGCTCCCGACAACTGTTGCATTTGGGGCAATCTCAAGCAGTTGTTTTAAATTCCCGGAATGATCCGGTTCCGTATGATTCAGGATGATATATTCAATTTCTGCCGGATCACAAACTTTTTTTACCTTGTCCAGATACTGGTCTTTGAATTTTTCCTTACTGGTATCAATTATTGTTTTCTTATCAGCATCAATAAAATAGGAATTATAAGTAGTTCCATACTCTGTTTTCATCACAATATCAAAAGTTTCGATATCGTAATCGAGTATTCCTATCCATTTCACACTTTCACTGACACTTAATATTTTATGGTCTGCTTTCATAATTCTTTATTTGCCAGCAAAATTAGAAATATTATAAGATTGAGCAATAAAAAAAACCGCCTGCCCTTAGGCAAACGGTTTTTAAAAACAAACGCATTAATCATTACTTCTTATCCTTGTCCCCACAAGTTTTTTCGCATTTTGAGCTACAGTCTTTAGTTGCTTTAGCTTTTTTTGCTTTTTTGTCTGCTTTTTTAGTTTCTTCTTTTTTTGGTTCGTCATCGAGGACTTGCACAATAGCTGAATTTACATTGTTAGTTGCAAAAACTGGAGCTGAAAGTACGCCTACGAAAGCTATTACTGCAATAATGGAAAAAAGTTTTTTCATGATTTTAATTTTTATTGTTTAATTATTTAATACCAAAAATAAAGGATTAGCCCTGTGGTTGTTGTTAAGCAGCTGTTAAAAGCGAAAAATAAAGGATTTTTTAACGAAAGAGGAGACTTATTGGACTTCTGCAATTTTATCGATCATTCCCCTTACCACCTGGCCGGGTTTAACAAGAATCCTGGTACCTGCAGGCAGAAATATATCAACCCTGGAACCAAATTTAATAAATCCCATTTCCTGCCCCGGTTTGACCTTTCCCCCTTCTTTTGCATAACTGATAATTCTGCGGGCCACAAATCCGGCAATTTGCCTGAGCAAAACCTCCGTACCATTCGGTGTTCTTAAAACGGTGGTATTTCTTTCGTTCAATTCGGATGACTTTGGATGACGGGCAAGAAGATACTCACCCGGATGATATTTATAAAATACCACTTCGGATTCAACAGGGAACCAATTGATATGTACATTCCATACAGACATAAAAACAGAAACCTGTATCATTTTTTCCTTAAAATATTCATTTTCTTCTGTTTCCTCTATTACCACTACCTTACCATCGGCAGGTGAGTATAAAAAGCCAGGTTCATTTTGATGGGTTCTGCGAGGAATGCGGAAAAACCTCATTACAAAGATCAGGATCATTAAACTAAGAATTATACTGATCAGACCTGGGATGTTACTTTGACTAAGAAAGACCAGTGTAATATTTATAATCAGCAAAACCAGTCCCAAAATACCCGTTATCCGATATCCTTCTTTATGAATCATAGTATATTATAATAAAAATGAATAATAAAGATAAACAAAAGGTATGGAAAACAATACCGAATCAAATCGATCCAGGAATCCACCATGACC
>CBDUPM010000505.1:0-2684 GCA_965369105.1 uncultured Bacteroidales bacterium
GAGTGACTGTCCGTGGACATAATATCATCTGGCCTTCATGGCAATTTACTCCGGATTACCTTGAAACCTTAAAGGATGATACAGTTGCCCTAAGAAGAGAAATCACCAACAGAATTGAACATGCTGCTACTTTTACCAAAGGATATGTAATTGATTGGGATGTTATAAATGAGACCTATACCAATTATGATATAATGGATATATTAGGTTATGAGGAAATGGCTGACTGGTTCAAAAGAACGCGTTACTATGATAAAGATGTAAAACTGTATATGAATGATTACTCCATTCTTAGTTCCTCAGGAAAGGATGTTAAACACCAGGATCATTATTTTGAAACCATACAATATATAGATGAGCTGGGGGGTGACATAGATGGAATTGGTATGCAGGGTCATTTTGGTGGTTCTTTAACTGCAATCCCTAAATTATATGAAATCCTGGACCGCTTTGCAACCCTCGGAAAAGAAATCAAAATAACTGAATTTGATGTGGATATTGATCAAAGTGATGTGCAGGCAGAATATGTCCGTGACTTTATGACACAGGTATACAGTCATCCTTCAGTAAATGGAATTTTAACATGGGGTTTCTGGGCGGGACAACATTGGAAACCCGATGCAGCTTATTATAATTTAGACTGGACAATCCGGCCTCATGGACAAATGTATATCGACCTGGTTTTTGATGAATGGTGGACTTCAAAAACGGATTCAGTCACAAATGCATCCGGCGAAGCTTCATTTGAAGGATTTCTTGGTGAATACAACTATACGGTTTCCTATGAAGGCAAAGAAAGAACCGGAACATTTTCAATTCAAAATTCCTTTCATAGTGCACTTTCCAATCCGGTCATTATAAGTTTGGACGAGGATATACCGGATAATGTGAAAATAGATCATGGAACGCTGATTTTATGTGATGGGGAAGAGGTAGATCTCAGTGTACCCCACAGTGAAGGATTGACTTACGAATGGTATAAAGGATCGGAAAACCTTGAAGCAGACACTTCAGCCTTAAGAGTAAATCAACCCGGATTTTATTCAGCCATACTGTCGAAAGGAAGCGTGATAATTCATTCGGATACCATTGAGGTTAAAGTGATTTCAAATCCCACGGTAGAAATTAATGCACCAGAAGAAATCTTTATTTGTGAGGGGGATGAAGTTTATATTACAACTCCTGAAACAGAGGATATGATTTACACATGGAGAAACGGGGATAAAATCGTAGAAGGAACGGTGTTTTCTATTATTCCTTCAGAGACCGGTGAATATACTGTCGAAGCTATTCAAGATGGTTGTTCTGCCCGAAGCGATACGATTTCTGTTATGGCAGAGGAAAATGCGATTGCATTAATCAAATCAACAGAAAGTTTAAGTTTTTGTGAAGGGGACAGTGTCCGGATTTACGCCTACAGAAGAGGAGATTACAGCTATTTATGGATGAAGGATGATGAAGTACTCCCAGAAACCTCATATTATTTTTATGCTAAAGAGAGCGGAGATTACAAGGCAATAGTGAGCCTGAATAATTGTTCCAGTGAATCCAATCTTATCACGGTTAATGTGCTTGATCCCACTGACCCGGCCTGCAATGTTGGAATTCAACCTGAATTATCAGGAATTAAGATTTATCCGAATCCTTTTAAAGAAAAATTCTTTCTGGAATTGGATAAAAGTCTGATAAACGCTGGCAGTGTGGAGATATATAATTCCCTTGGAAGTCTTGTTTACCTGGAAAGGATTGAGAATCTGGCAGGGAAAACTGAGATTCCTTTGATGCAAAAGGGATTGTATATTGTAAAAATTACCGGGAAGGAAATGATTCAAAATATCCGGTTGATAGGGGAGTAGCAGCCAAAAAACACAGAACATAAAAAAAGGCCAGTAAAAACTGACCTTTAAGTGCCCAGGACTGGAATCGAACCAGCACGACCAAAAACGGTCACCAGGCCCTCAACCTGGCGCGTCTACCAATTCCGCCACCTGGGCAATTGGATTTATACTTTTTTCAGTTCAATGGAGCTCAATATTATTTTCCCATTTTAACTATGGTGGCGGGAGCTCCTTCGTCGGTTCCGCCACCTGGGCAATTATTAGGAATGCAAATTTAAGATAAATTTGAAAATATGAAAGAATTTTCTTTGCCTTGGGCAAAGAAAATGTTTTTTGATTTTGCCATTGGTCAAATCAGTTTACAATTTTTTAGAAAATGCCTTGTCAAAAGATATTTTTTTCTAAATTTGCAATCCCAATTCTTAAATATACCTGCCCAGGTGGCGGAATTGGTAGACGCGCTAGTTTCAGGGACTAGTGTACGCAAGTACGTGAAGGTTCGAGTCCTTTCCTGGGCACAAAATACAGAGTGAGAGTGAGAGTGAATACTCTCACTTTTTTCATTTAGGGAGGTGGCGGAACCGAGGAGGAGGAACGACGACGAGCTCATGCCTTCCCGGAAAAAATCGATAATCTTTACTATTTCAAATACTTCATTATATTATCAGGTCCTGAAATTCAGCAAGTCATAATTGGTAGACGCGCTAGTTTCAGGGACTAGTGTACGCAAGTATGTGTCCCGATTCATTCGGGATCCTGGGCACAGAATACAGAGTGAGAGTGAGAGTGACTACTCTCACTTTTTTCATTTAGGGAGGTGGCGGAACCGAGGAGGAGGAACGACGA
>CBDUPM010000506.1:0-2680 GCA_965369105.1 uncultured Bacteroidales bacterium
AGAGATCAGAGTTCTGTGATTTTAACAAATTCACAATTATCAGAACAATCTTATTTATTGACAGTAAAGAATGTGACGGACATGGCAGTAAACCTTAATCCTATTGAGACTACCGATAAAGTATTTCAGCACTACAGCCTTCCCACATCTATCGTTGCATTTTATAAGCTTGACTCTCTTTATGAAGATGGAGATGATGTGATTATTGATGATGAAAGCATAAATGAAAATGACGGCAAGGTTTTAAATGGTTGTTTTTCTACAGAAGGTATACTTGGAGATGCTATAGGGTTTGACGGGGTCGACGATTATGTTCAATTCTCAAGTTCGGCTTCCTTTAATATAAATACGAATGCTGTTTCCGTTTCCCTTTGGACAAAACTGGATTATGCCCCTACAGAACTTCCATCGGCATATGGTCCTTTATTTGATTCAGAAACAGATGAATATGTGCTGTATGAAGACAGGGGGAATAATGAGCTCAGGTTTAAAGTGGTAACTTCTGCCAAGGCCGAAAGACCAGGTATACCGGGTGCCGATATTAAAACAGGGGAGTGGATTCATGTAGTTGGTGTTTATGATGGTACGAATGCCATGATCTATCTGAACGGGGAGCTGAAAGATTCACATCCCATTACTGGTACAGTTAAAGCAGGACAGGTAGCCAAACTGGGAAATTCCGGAACCAGTTTTTTTAGCGGAAGTATCGATCAGGTGGAAGTCTACAACCGTGCACTTTCTGAGGAGGAAATCATGATGATGTATGGTACTATGACCCTAACAGTAAATGTAAAAGTTAAACAAAGTGGAGCTAGCTTAACTGCCTCTGCTATCGGAGCTGAATATCGCTGGTTGGATTGTGGTAACGATTTCGCAGTAATTACTGGAGAAACGGCTCAGACTTTCATTGTAACAGAAACAGGAAATTATGCAGTAGAAGTTAGCCAGTATGGATTGGTTGATACTTCGGCTTGTACTTTTGTGGATCTGACCGGTTTGAATCAGGAAAAACCTTTTTCATTTAGTATTTTTCCAAATCCGAATAACGGACAGTTTACACTGGAAATTAACGGATTATCAAAGGAGGACTTTCGAGTTGAACTGATTAATATAATTGGTGAAATTGTTTTTAAAAAAGAGATTGGCAGAACTTCTGCAATGAAATTTGACCTTTCATCTTCTGAAAACGGTATCTATATTTTAAGATTAATATCCGGTTCGGATTCTATTGATCAACGATTGGTCATTTATAAATGATAATTAAAGAAATGAACAGTTTGAGATAATATAGACATTCTTTCAGACATTTTCGGCCTCTATTATTTAAAATCAATAATTCAAATACCATGAAAGATAATGTACTTATTAAAAGCTCAATTTTATTGTTGATTTTCATTTATAGTTTTTCTGGCCAGAAAATTTATTCTCAGGATCCCTGCAGGCTCCTTGTCTGGTCCGATGAATTTAATTACTCCGGATTACCCGACTCAACAAAATGGGCATACGATATTGGTGATGGTTGTGATTATGGAATCTGCAACTGGGGAAATGCAGAAGCACAGTCTTATACATATAAGGATCTGGATAATGCCCGGGTTGAAAATGGCAGTCTGTTTATAGAAGCAAGAAAGGAGCTTACAGTCAATAAGAAATACTCATCAGCAAGGCTGGTTACGAGGGATCTGCTTGAGATTACCTATGGCAGAATAGAATTCCGAGCAAAGCTTCAGACAGGCAAAGGAACATGGTCAGCTTTCTGGTTGCTTGGCGACAGGGAAAAGCTGGGATGGCCTGCCTGTGGAGAGATTGATGTTATGGAATATGTGGGGGTTGAACCAGGGATAGTAAGAGGGACCGTTCACCAGTCTTCCGGTTATGGGGGAGAAGGTCCGTCAATGGCCTTATCTGTTCCTGATGCGGAAACAGAGTTTCATGTTTATTCAATAGAATGGAATTCAGATTCTATTGTCTGGTTTGTTGATGACATAAAGTATCATGTATATTATAATGAAAATACCGGTGACGCCCAATGGCCATATGATAAAACTTTTTATCTCTTAATGAACCTGACTATCGGAGGTACTCTTGGCGGACCCATAGATAATTCCATTTTCGATAATATGGTTGCTATGGAAGTGGATTATGTAAGGATTTATCAAAAGATATCCGAATCCAATATTTTCGGTAAATCAACCATCTCTGAAAATGAAGGTCAACTGGAATACAGCAGTTTCGTACCCGCCAGTAAATATACATGGACCGTACCCTCGACCGCTCAAATTGTTTCAGGTGCAGGAACATCATCCATCCTTGTTGATTGGGGATGTGAGGAGGGGAATGTTGAACTGGAACTTGAAACCATTTGTGATACAGCTGTAATTTCACTTCCGGTAACATTTGAAGAGATTCAACTGATGGGAAAAAGTCTGGTTTATCAGAAAGAAAAATCTTTAAAATACTCTGCTCCAACTATTTCGGGGGCTACATATGCCTGGACTGTACCTGAAGGTGTAAATTTTATCGGGGACAATGACACAAATGAAATTGAACTGGAATGGGGATGCAATCCCGGACAGATTTCCCTTGAAATAACCGGGACATGCCTGTCAAAAACCATTACCAAAGATGTTGCAATTGTCCCTTTACTTATTACAGGACCGGAATATTTATCTTCCTGGTC
>CBDUPM010000507.1:0-2674 GCA_965369105.1 uncultured Bacteroidales bacterium
AGGATATATTGTGCATATTCAAGATTAAAGAGTTCATAATTCCCGCTTTCTGATGGGACTGCATTGGATAAATCATAACCCAGGGCAAGCAGGTTTCCGGCCGATTCAATATTAAATCTCACATAAAAAAAGTCAGATTTTTTCCGGATATTTTGATTATTAAAAATAAGACTGTAATTACTTACCGTAACCAGGTGGGGCTGAAAAGAATAAAACAGGTATTTTCCTTCCAGCCAATCAATGAAATCCTGGGATTTAAAAGGAATTTTTACCAGGTTTACTTCTATTGGATTTAAAAGATGGGTAAGATGTTTATTGCCTTTCCATTTATAGCCGAAAGCTGCATTGGCAAAGGTACCGGTGTACCTGGGTTCCTGTTGATAATTATAGGATAATGAGATCGAAGTACTCGGATTGTATTCTTTAATGAATTTATCTGACTTAAAGGGTAAAATAAATTTCGGAAAACGAATGCTTAATTCTGTTCCTATTTCAAGCATATTGCCTGAAAAGGATGTTGAACTTTCACTGAGAGTTTCCAGGGAACCTAATAATCGAATATCCAGGTTTTCGGAACCCTTAAACAGGTTTTTATGCTGATAATTTAAATTTCCGGCAGCTCCAAGGTTTCCAAAAGAGTTGGTACCTGTAAGCTCAATGGCATAGGATTGAAGGCTTGAGGGAGTAAGGTGAATTTCACAATCCAGGATTCTTTCTCCGGACGAACTAATCTGACCGGTTTCCAGGAAATTGATATTCACCAGCCTGAAGGCACTCAATGAAGTCATGTTTCTGTATGTCCGGGTAACATCATCACTATTATACAGTTCACCGGGTAAAATATAATTCGATTCAGTCACAATGGTTGGCTTTATATTCCGGAAGTCATTGTAAATAATTTTCATGGAGTCCAGGTTCAGGGTGTCGAGTCCGGATGAATAAGCACTAAAATCGGATAATGCCAGTTGGGAATTATAATTGGTATGGAAATATACATTTCTTATCCTTACCATTGGATGGGGTAATTCTTTCAGATTTCCGCCGGCATCTGTTTCCTTGTATTTTTGGATGACCATTTCCAGGTCTACCTCTTTATTGTTCAGGCTTGAATCGACCCTGAAAAATATATATTTCTTATTAAAATAATAAAAGCCTTTAGAACGGGCAAGGTTTTCAATTCTCTGCCTTTCATTTGCCAGCAAATCAACATCAAATAATTCCCCTTTTTTCAATAAACTGTTTTTATTTCCTTCTGAAACCAGGCTGGTCAGAGTGGTATCCTCCAGGTAGTAAATAAGATTCCTTATTCTGTAGGGAGCATTAGAGCGGATATTGTATTCAATTTTTGCCTTTTTCTTTTTTAAGTAAACCGTATCTTCAATGACAGCATTATAATATCCCTTATTTTTTAAATACAATTTTAGCTGGCTGGTTGTTTTATCCTTGACAAACTCATCATAAATAACCGGTTTTTCTCCTATTCTTCTGAGCCAGTTATTAAAACCATTTTCCTTATTTTTATTGGAAAGGCTGTATAATCCGAGATGAAAAGGCATGCCCAGTATGGTCCGGTTGGGTTTTTGCTTGATATAATTATGGATTTCATCCTTGTCCAGTTTGTCACCTTCTGTCTTTATGCTATAATCTCTAAGCAGGTACTCATCCTCTGCCACGTATTTTGTAGTTCTGCACGAGCCAAAAAGGAGAGCTAAAAAAAGTATATAAAGAATTCTGGATTTCAAGTAATCATGTTCTAACAGGGTTCAACATATAAATTTCCACAAATATACTTAATTGCTTTAAGGAATAATTATTTTTGTACAATGTCATCATTATCTATTAAGCAGTTAAAGTACTATAGCTTACTAAAGCAAAAAAAGTACCGGAATCAGTATAAACGGTTTTTAATTGAAGGAGAAAAGATGGTAGGGGAGGTTCTGAGCTTAAAAAACGGGAAGTACAAAGCTGTTAAACTTCTGGGCCTGAAATCTTTTTTTGAAAAAAACAGGAAATATTCGGAGATGTTCGATTCCCAGGAAATTTCGGAACGGGAATTAAAAAAGATATCTTCTTTAAAAAGCCCTAACCAGGTAATTCTTGAACTGGAAATGCCCGATCCGGAAAAGGATGTGAAAAGTCTTGAAAATCAATTTTCTGTTTACCTCGAAGATATAAGGGATCCCGGGAATATGGGAACTATTATCCGGACAGCGGACTGGTTTGGCGTCCAATCTGTTCTGTGTACCGAAAACAGCGTTGATTTATATAATCCAAAAGTTTTACAGGCCAGCATGGGTAGTTTTGCCCGGGTCAATTTGATCAGGATTGATCCTGAAAGCTTATTTAAAGAAATTGACAGATGGAAAATCTTTCCCTTGATAGCTACCCAGATGACAGGGGAAAATATTTATACGACAAAGCTTCCGGATAAAGGAATTTTATTTTTTGGGAATGAATCCATGGGACTTTCTGAAACCATCCTGGCAAAATGCCATAAAAAGATTTCCATACCTTCCCAAAGTCCGGATTCGCGTCCTGAATCGTTGAATCTGAGTATTTCTGTAGGAATATTTTTAAGTGAACGGGCAGGAAGGCTTATTCGAAATGAAAATTAAACATTACATAGAAAGATCGGATATCTTCAATTTTTTCCACATATTCAATCTGGCCTACA
>CBDUPM010000508.1:0-2670 GCA_965369105.1 uncultured Bacteroidales bacterium
TGACTATTACTGGAAAGCAATCATCTCCAGAATAATTTGATATTGAATATTGGTTATTCCCGAATATATCCATAACAAATATTTCTGAATTGGAATTCAATTCACGATAAGAAGAAAAAACAATAAATCTTCCATCTTTGGATATTTCAGGATCCTCATTGCCTGTTTCCGTATAGGTTAGTCTGACTTTATTACTTCCATCATTATTCATGATATAAATCTGAGGTATTCCTTCATTAATTCCTGATTCATAAACAATCTTTTTGCCATCAGGTGTCCATTGTGGATTAGTGTTACCATATGACGGGAACCCGGAATCCCGGGAGTTCAGATATCTGAATGTCAATTGATTAGAATCACTCCCATCAGGATTTGAAACGAATATTTGTGGTCTGCGTTCATCACCCATAGAAATATAGGCAATTTTTTTACCATCAGGAGACCAAACAGGACTGTAAGCATTTTCTATAATCTTTTGTTTATGTGAACCATCAGTATTTATGGAATAAATGTCACTTGAAAAACCTTTCTGCTCACAATAAACTATTTGATCATTCTTAGAAAATTTTGCAGATACATTATTCATTTTTGATATTAGAATCTCTTTTTCCTTTGAATCAATATGGTAAATAATTAAATCTTTATCATCAGTGGAATCATTTCTGCTTTTCGAATAAATGAATTTTGTATCATCTGATGACCAGGCTGCACATCCGCAAAATCGTTTTGATCTATCAATAAGAGTTAAATTTGTACCATCAATGTTAATTTTATAAAGCTCATAGAAAAAATCATCGGTATAATGAACGAATAAAACCATATTTCCCAAATTTGAAATAACTGGTTTACCACATCGAACAGTTTTATCGATAAGTTTTATCTGATTTGTTCCATCGTTATTCATTAAGATCAGATTCCAGGCGCTGCTGTTTTCAATACGGCGAGAAATAAACAAAACCTTATAGTTTGTTTTAGAGAATTCTATTTCTTCTTTTTCACAACTTATAATCGATAGAGATATAATCAGGGTAATAAAGAATATTAATGTTTTCATTTTATTTATTCATTAATTTTACAAATTCCACAAACATCTCCATTGATCTTTTTTAAAAATACAGTTAAAAATACATTAATAATTACTCTGAAAATGAGTTTATAAGCTCCTGATTTGCTTTTCTTACTCGATCTGCATCTACCTTTACAACTTTTCTGTCATAAGTCAAAAGACCATTAACTTCTCCTTCCACATCTGTTGTTTGTGTGTAAACCCCTGCAGAGAATCCTGCTTTTGCGAGCTTTTTTAATATCAGAGTATATTCCACATAGGTATCAGTGACTTCTTTTGAACTCCTGAATTTTATATATCCCCAGTTATTCTCTGTATTCCATAAATGCCCTTCCATAGGGAAGCCAATACCTCCATATTCACCTAATACATTTGCTCTTGAAGCATCATAGAGATATAATTTTGGCTCCGGATAATTATGCAGGTCCAGCATGTCACCCACCTGAAAATGATTACCTCCACTGGCCGGATTTATAAGGCGGGTCGGATCATAGGATTTAGTCCATTCCACTATTTCTTTGGTTTTAAATTGTCCCCAGCTCTCATTGAATGGAACCCAGCAGACGATTGAAGGATGAAACCGGAACTGGTCCATAATCTCTTTCCATTCTTTTCGGAAATTAGCTTCCGACTCAGGGCTTCGGTCTTTTTCTGTTCCGGTAAAAAACTCTTTTGAAACCCAACCGGGAAACATTCCTCCACTAGGCATGTCCTGCCACACAAGCATGCCCAGCCTGTCGCAATGGCTATACCAACGTGCCGGTTCAACTTTCACATGCTTACGTATCATATTAAATCCGAGTTCTTTTGTTTTTTTAATATCGTATAAAAGTGCTTCATCAGTTGGAGCAGTGTATAATCCATCCGGCCACCAGCCCTGATCCAGGGGACCTAATTGAAAATAATCTTCATTATTCAGCTGAAGCCTTATTATTCCGTATGAATCTCGTTTGCTTGAAATTTTCCTCATAGCAAAATAGGATTTTACCTTATCCGTGGTTTTACCTTCAGAAATAAGTTCTAATTCCACATCATAAAGGAAAGGAGAGTCAGGATGCCAGAGCTTTGGATTTTCAATAAACACAACTAAGGGTTCAGAGGCAGCAGACATCTCAGTTGCAATCAGTTTATCTTTTTCAAATACACTTACTTTTATTATGTCGGAATTTGATGAGGCCGTGCTTGAAATATGAAAAGTTGCCCGCTTAATATCAATGTCTGAGTTTGTATACACATTTTTAATATGCAGCGGATTTACAGGCTCCAGCCAAACCGTCTGCCATATTCCTGTAACAGGTGTATACCATATTCCTTTAGGATCATTTACCTGTTTCCCCCGGGGCTGATAACTGTCATCTGTCGGATCCCAAACTTTGACCACTAAGGTTTGATCCCCCTGGTTATTAAGATATGGTCTTATGTTGAAGGAAAAGGAAGTATAACCTCCGGTATGACTTCCGATTTTGATATCATTAAGCCAAACTTCTGCTTTCCAGTCTACTGCACCAAAATTTAATAGAATATCCTTTCCTTTCCAGGCAACGGGAACTTTAAATTTTCTGTGGTACCACAATATATTTTCCTTACCGACTTTCCTCTGAACA
>CBDUPM010000509.1:0-2668 GCA_965369105.1 uncultured Bacteroidales bacterium
GTTCTGTTAGCTCTTCGTCACAAGAATATATCAGAAATGTGATACTTAGGAACAGGACAGAAGCGTATTTTAGTTTGGCTAAATGCATCATAATATTATTTAGTTGGTTTTCACGAATTCAACCCTACGGTTACTTGCCTTTCCTTCCGGTGTATTGTTAGTATCTACAGGAGTGGTTTCTCCAAATCCTCTGAATGATAGTCTGTTCTCATCTATTCCCATAGAGATCAGCTGATCCATGACAGTTTTTGCCCGGTCTTCAGATAATTTCTGGTTTGTGTCAAAATCACCATCGCTGTCGGTATGACCTTCAACGCTGAATTTTATCTCCGGGTGTTCTTCTAATAGTCCATAAATTTCATTAACAGCACCCATTGATTCTGGAAGTAGGGTAGCTTTCCCTACATCAAAGCGTATAGCGTTTGATACAATCTTCCCATCCTGTAGAAATCGATCGTAATATTTTACTCCGCCTTCCGCAATTCGTACATTTTTGACATAATACAGGTTGTCATTTCTTGCGTGATAAATGTACAGGCTAATGCCCCTGGGATCAAAATCAAGTCTGGGCAGATTGATAAGCCTTGTTTCATCCATGTAGGCTTTCAGTTTCCCGTTTGTATAGGCTATTGCCACATGCACCCATCTTCTTTTTGCAAGCTTATCCTTTTCAGGGAGTTCGCTAACAGCCCGCCCGATTTCCATTTTATAATAACGTATGGCAATTCCGGTGTAGCCGGTCGGACTTCCTGATTTCTGATTCTTTCGGTCAAATAAATAACAAACAAAATTGTCATTACCAACATAAAGGTCAAATTCAATGGTAAAAACATCAGGCAGGTAATCCTTTCCCGGTGTTTTCATGTAGGGAATAATTTCAGGTGCCCCGTCACGAAACATAATCACATTTTCCCCACCAAATTCAGCTACTTCAACATTGCCTGATCTAAAATCCCATCGCGAAGGAAACTCCCCGTTTTCTTCTCCCAAAAGGTTGTCCTCGAAAATAATTTTATCGCCCGGCACAAAGTCATATTTCGCCCATTTTAATTCAGGTTTGCTTTCCGGGATGACAGCCTCCGGGCTTTGATTTGCGGGTTGTCCGGGATTGTTTGCTTCCGGAACTTTATCTGTATCCTGGACTTTTTCTTCTTCCTTTTTAGTATCTTTTTTTGAAAAGACTTTATCCAGGGCTTTATCCATTTCCCTTTCCAGTTTTTTATCGGTTTTTTGCTTGATTTTTTTCAAGGGATTTACCTGGGAATGCAGGGGTGGAGCTGCAAGTATGCATCCCAATAGACAAATGCTTAAAATTTTCATTGGTTTCATTGGTTCAGTGTTTAAAATGAAAGAAAGTTAGGGAAAGCAGGGGGGCGGGGATATCCCATGAAAATGTGATTTGCTAAAATGCTAAAATGCTAAAGTGCTAAAGTGTAAAAGTGCTAAAGTGCTATTGTTTGGGGACAGATAATTATGGTGGGTTTTTGGTTGGATTAAGAATTATAAATTGGCTTTTGCTCTTGAGATTATAGTTGAAAGAAGTTTTTGAATGGTAATTAGTTTTTCTAAAAGTTCATGTATTTCAGAATAATTATCCAGGGCTTCACATATTTTAAGCCAGTAATAAGTCTCTGCAGCTTCTTTGGATGCTATCTTCATCTTATGAATAAAATCTGATTTACTCTCAGCATGCTGAGATTCAAAAATGTTTGCTCCTATGGAAGTTCCACTCCAGATCAATTGATTTGAAATACTATATTTCTTTAGTTCATCCAGATATTCACAAAATTGTACTATTTCAATGGCAAATTCGAAAGACAGGTCTAGAATCGGATTGTTTTTAGTTTCCATAGAATATATGTTAGGTATACTCATTAATGGAAAAAACGTCCAAATCTCGGTATCCAATCGAAAATTTTATTAAAGTTTCATAATTGGGAAATTACCACATCAGCACATTATTCAGCACTTCACCATATTAACCTATCTACTATAGTTTTCAAGACGAAATCACGAAATCACGAAATCACGAGATCACGAGATCACTTTTCTTCATTAGCACATCAGCACATTAGCACATTTCTTCCAGCACATTAGCACATCATTAAAATACCCCACATTCATGGGATGCCCTTCCTTTATCAATTCCCGTAACTTACCCTGAATTCTCTATGCAATTTTTGAATGAAAATGTCTGTTGAAAAAACATCCGTTTATGAAAACATTAAGTACATCATTAAAAAGCAAAGCTGGCCTTGTAGGGATTAGTATCTATATGGTCATTGTTTTAGGCATGATATTTAATATCAAAGCTTTAGATGCTCAGCCAACCGATCCCTTCACCAAAATAACCGATGATAATTTTGCAGAGACTATTCCGGTTATTGAAGGGGATTATATTGTGTATTCCAGGAAAAATATTGCAAAGGAAAATGGAATATATCTCTATCATATTCCAACAGGGGATACCATTTCCATTATGAAATGCAATCATGGAAATTTTACTCATATTGATATGTCAGGGGATCGGATTGTCTGGCAACAATATGAGAATGATAGCTGGGATATATATAATTATCTTATTTCCCGGCCCGATTTGGGAGCCTATCCCTTAATCGATTTTGAAGGAGATCAGGAAAGTCCGGCAATCGATGGAGATATTCTTGTC
>CBDUPM010000510.1:0-2668 GCA_965369105.1 uncultured Bacteroidales bacterium
CTTTGTTGTCGTTTTTGGTGGTTAAAGAACATGGAGTTCAGAGAAATGTCCTTTACGTATTGGAGGATTTAAAGAAATACAAAAGCCGGCGCCAGTATAATTTACAATGGGCAGAAGTATGAACTTACACCGGATAAAATCATAATGATTGCTCCAAACACATCATTTGCCAGCAAACTGTTTGATAATAATCTTCCTGCCAGCGGTTACAATATAACAGGTGGTCGTATAATTGAGGATGGCAAACAAATTCCGGAGGATTCAATTGAGCATTTGTTTATTCATTTTAACCTGGGTTTTCCCTATGATCATGCTACACCTGGAATTTACGTCTTCAATCTTACCGATCACCTCAACCTGAAATTAAACCTAATAACGCAGCACTTAATAGTTGATTACAGCCGTTTTAGTTTTTTTTCCGTTTTAGCCATTCATTCACTAATTGCCGATTTATTATCGGAAATAAAAGAATCTAACTGGGACCTGATTTCGAGTGATTACCGGATTCTTGATGTACTGGGTCAAATTGAAAAAAACCTGAGAGGTGATTTGACGAACAGGAATCTTTCTAAAACAGCTCATATGGCAACCAATGCATTTGCCCGATTGTTTAAGGAGAACCTGGGTCTTTCACCCCAGCGTTTTGTGAAGAAAAAAAGGATAGACAAGGCATGTGTACTATTACATCATTTCAATTACAGTATCGACGAGGTTGCTTTTGAATCTGGTTTTTCTGACAGACACCATTTTTCAAAGGTTTTCAAACAAGTAACCGGGCTTTCCCCAGCCATGTACAGGAAGGAATTTAGAATTGGTTAAAGAGAATTTCAGCTTTTTGAACCTTTGTCGTTTCTGCTTTCAAAACTCAAATTGATTGGATACTCAGGATTTCTTCATCTTCAAAAACTGATCTTTTTATTCTGAAAAGGATGAACAGGAATGAATTCCGTATTCCTTTCAATTGGAATTGTCAGATTCCATTTAAGGATCACAGTATATTTATCCCTGAATGCAAAAAACGGTTCAGAAAATATGGTTATCAGCCAGGTAATTTTTTAAACTACTGCAAAATGAGCATCAGGAAGGCAGCTATTCCAGATCCTGCAATCGGACCAACTATTGGAATAATGGCGTAATTCCATCCTATAGAGCCCTTGTTTTTAATGGGCAGGATTGCATAAATAATTCTGGGACCCAAATCCCTGGCCGGATTTATAGCATATCCTGTGGTTCCCCCTAAGGAGAGTCCAATGACCCATACAATAAATGCTACCGGAATGGCACCAATGGATCCGAGTCCGACTGGTGTTTGTGAATCCCCTATAGTAGGATCAGAAAAATAAAGCACAGCAAATACTAATACAAAGGTTCCGACAATCTCACTTACCAGATTAATTCCCGGATTTCTGATGGCAGGGGATGTGCAAAAAACAGCTTTTTTTGTTTCTCCATCATCCGTAATATCAAAATGGTCTTTGTAAACTATCCAAACCAATATAGCACCTGCCATTGCTCCGATGAACTGGGCAATGATATATGAGGGCACAGAAATCCAATCAAATTCTCCTGCAAGAGCCAGGCCTATACTGACAGCCGGATTAAGATGTGCTCCGCTGTAGGGGCCTGCGACCACTACCCCGGTAAATACAGCCAGGCCCCATCCGGTAGTTATTACCATCCAACCCTGATCATTTGATTTTGTTTTTTTTAATACGACATTTGCTACTACACCGCCTCCCAGAAGGATAAGCAGGAAGGTTCCGATGACTTCTGCGGTAAAGGGACTCATATATTTAAATTTTTATTCTCCTTTTGCCCAATAGTTGACTGCAGAAACTGCTTTATGCCATCCCTCAATTCCATTCGTAATGCTTTCCCTTTCTGAGGTGGGATGAAAAGTTTTACCGACCTGCCACAATTGCTGAATTTCTTCAATTGTATTCCAAAAACCGACAGCTAATCCGGCAAGGAATGCCGCTCCCATTGCGGTAGTTTCCACTATTTTTGGTCTAATGGTTATGGTATTTAGTATATCAGACTGAAATTGCATTAAGGTGTCATTTACGGTTGCACCACCGTCTACCCTGAGCTCTTTAATTGCAATTTTACTATCGGCCTCCATGGCTTTAAGAATATCCATGGTTTGATAGGCAATGGATTCAATAGCTGCCCTGGCAATATGTGAACCGTTACTTCCACGTGTCAGGCCGAATATTGTTCCTCTTGCCGATTGGTTCCAGTGGGGTGCTCCCAGTCCTGCAAATGCAGGAACAAAGTAAACCCCTTCAGAATTACTTATTTCATTGGCCAGTTTTTCAACTTCCGCAGAATGCCGAATAAGCTTTAAACTGTCTCTCAACCATTGAACCACTGCTCCTCCAATGAAAATGCTTCCTTCGAATGCGTAATTAATTTTATTATTAATTTTCCATCCCACTGTAGTAAGTAAATTATGTTTAGAAATAATTGGCTTTTCACCTATATTCATTAACATAAAACAGCCTGTTCCATAAGTGTTTTTTACCATCCCTGGCCTGATACACATCTGGCCAAAAAGAGCAGACTGCTGATCTCCTGCTATGCCAGCAATAGGAACCTCCATTCCAAAAATTTCAGAGTGGGTATATCCATATACTTCGCTTGATTCCCTGACTTCGGGAAGCATGTT
>CBDUPM010000511.1:0-2661 GCA_965369105.1 uncultured Bacteroidales bacterium
ATCATTCTACTTCTGAATAGAATTTTAGATTGCTGTATAAAATTTTCAAATCCAACGGCATGTTTTAAATGCACAAACATCTCTTTCTTTTGTTCCCCTGTAAAATCCGTTCTGTTCCTGTTTTTTTCTATCCTTTCCTCAATCCATTTGATTCTTTCGGGTCGCCTGATAAACATATATTCGGAGCCAACGGGTCCGCTGTAGGTATCTTTTAAATATTCAATGATGGTTTTCAGGGAGGCTTTTCCAATTCCTATTTCTTTACCGGCAAGAAATTCAATTTCAAGATCATCTTCAGAGAGATCATAGTTTTCAATATCAAGGGTGGGGAAATATTTTCTTCTGGATCTTACAGGATTGGTTTCAGTAAAAAGATGACCTCTTTTTCTGTATGCCTGTATCAGGGCCAGGACTTTTACTTCTTTATCAAAAAATTCAGAAGCAACTTCGTCAGATGAGAAGTTTTTAATAGCAAATTGAAAACCTTCAAAAAACTTTTTCCAGCTTTCGTCTAAGGAATCGGGATCAGATTTAAACTGCTCGAACATTGAAAGAATAAAACCGGGGTCTCCACCGCCCAGGTATGACTGGTCATCCATAATTTATTATTAGCTGTAGATTTCAGGTTCAAAAATACGAAACTTTAAATATTTCAGGTCATGAATTTTTGAAAGCTTCAAACATGTTAAAAAATAGATCATTTCAGGTTTTTAAACATTGTATTCCAGGTTTTTGTTTAAATTTTTTTTTCTATAATCGTAGCATCAATTTCATTTAGATCAAAAAAGTTCGATGATAAGATATGTTTTTCAGGAAATTCCAACCCAAACTGATTTTCCATTCAAATCATTATATTTGCATTTTCTTACATTTTATTCAAAATAATAAACCACTTAACAATGAAATTAGGAATTCTCAAAGAATCCTCAGGCGAAAACCGGGTAGCTATGCTTCCGGAAAGTATAGTTTCACTTACTAAAAAAAACGTGGAAGTGCTGGTAGAAAAATCTGCCGGGATGAACGCTTTTGCGCCCGATTCTGATTACAAGGAAGCCGGTGCGAAAATTGAATCCCGAGCAAAAGTTATCAGCGAATCGGATGTATTAGTAATGATTCAGACACTGCCAGATGCAGAAATTAAGAAATTAAAGAAAGGGCAGGTTATTATTTCCGTTGTAAACCCATTTTTTAATATGGATACAGTAAAAAAGCTGGCTTCTGCAGATGTTGTTTCATTTAGCATGGATTTGATTCCCAGGACCACCAGGGGACAAGCCATGGATATTTTATCCTCCCAGGCTACTGTTTCGGGATATAAAATGGTGCTGACTGCTGCCAATCTTTCAGGACAGTTTTTACCCATGTTTATGTCGGCAGCTGGTACAATAAAACCTGCGAAAATGCTGATATTAGGGGCTGGAGTTGCAGGTCTGCAGGCAATTGCCACTGCCAGAAAACTTGGAGCCGTGGTAGAGGTTTTTGATGTCAGGGCTGCCGTAAAAGAAGAAGTTCAAAGTTTGGGTGGAAAATTTGTTGAAGTTGAGGGAGCCAAAGATGACAGTGCAGCAGGAGGATATGCTGTAGAACAAACGGAGGACTTTAAGAAAAAGCAACAACAGGCCATTCATGATCATGCCGTAAAATCTGATATTGTTTTATGTACGGCTCAGATTTTTGGTCGGAAAGCTCCTGTTCTTTTAAAAAAGGAAACCGTTGAGCAAATGAAACCGGGTTCCATCGTAATTGATCTTGCTGCCTCCACAGGTGGAAACTGTGAATTAACAAAAGATGGCGAACTGTTGAATCACAATCAGGTAATGATACTGGGGAAATCCGATTTCCCTTCAGATATGCCAACTGATTCAAGCCGGATGTTTGGAAAGAATGTTTTAAACTTTCTCAATTTGATCATCGATGAGGAAGGGAAACTGAATCTGAATTATGAGGATGACCTTGTAGCCGGAACATGCCTGGTTAAGGACAAAGAGATTGTCCATGATAAAGTTAAAGAATTTTCAAATAAATAAATTTATAAGAAATGGAAAATATACTGGAATTTTTCTGGATGAACCGGGAAGCGATTTTTATCATTATTCTTTCTGTGCTTCTGGGAATTGAAGTAATCTCCAATGTGCCTTCAGTATTGCATACGCCCTTAATGTCAGGCGCAAATGCAATCAGCGGGGTAATTATTATAGGAGGTATTATCCTGGTTGGACACGCAAACTCCACTTTTGAGTGGGTGCTTGGGATATTTGCACTTTTATTCGGAACACTGAATGTGGCCGGAGGGTTTGTGGTTACTGACAGAATGTTAGAGATGTTTAAAAAGAAGAAAAAAAAGTAAAAAATAAATATTATGACTTTATTAAATATTCCTGAAACCGGAAAGATCATTCTTGAATTCAGCTATCTTCTTGCAGCAATTCTATTTGTTATCGGTTTGAAATATCAATCCCATCCCGAATCAGCAAGAAAAGGAAATTTATGGGCTGCATCAGGTATGTTGCTGGCTATGGCAACCACCCTGTTATTGCATAAAGACAATGATGGGCAGGCCATTTCAACAACAAACGCCATAATCGTACTAGCCACCATAATTGCAGGAGGAATCGTTGGTTCGGTGATTGCCCGGCGTGTAAAAATGACCGCTATGCCGGA
>CBDUPM010000512.1:0-2653 GCA_965369105.1 uncultured Bacteroidales bacterium
GCTGAGGATTGCGCCGATTATTGCATTACTCTTTTTTCTGATTTAACCCGGAAAGTTACCATGCAAAATCTTTTTCACGATGGTGGTTTTTCAAGTATGGGTATGAGTCAAAGAGCAATCACACAGTATAATAAAAGCTTCGAGGATTGTCCGTAAAAAAAGACGGTTTATATTTCCCGAATATCTGAATTTCGTTCTGTTGTCCGGCAGTGAGAGGATAGCTGTGCCGGTATTTAAAGGAAAGGCTTCAATTACCTGTATTTATAAAAGTTAAACATAGCTTATATAAACTATACGGCTCATCGAAATATTACGTCTATCGGACTCATAAAAAGTATTTGACACCATCCTGATAGGAAGACAGGAAATTCGCCATTTTTTTATAAATCAAAATCAAATAATTAATTCTTAAATTAATTCCCTTATTTTTTTTATAAATTAGCGACCACTTCAAAGCTAAAACTATGTTGGGAAAAATTATTCTGATTTTATTTTACCTTTTATTTCCGGTTCTGGTAATTGTCGGAATTTCAAAAAACGGTATTGTAAAAAAAATAGGCGCCATTGTTATTTGTTATGCAGTAGGCTTGATCATTGGAAATATCGGAATTTTACCGGATGACATATATAACTTACAGGATACTCTTACCAGCATAACCATCCCTCTGGCTATTCCCTTATTATTATTTTCTGAAAATATCAGGAAGTGGCTGGGAATGGCAAGGACAACAGCTATTTCATTAATTCTGGGACTTATATCTGTAGTGATTATGGTTGCCCTTGGCAATTATATTTTTTCTGATATTATTCCGGATTCCTGGAAGGTTTCCAGTATGTTAATCGGTGTTTATTCAGGGGGTACACCAAATCTCGCTGCAATATCTGAAATGCTGGATGTAAATGAGGAAACCTATATTCTGACACACACCATTGATTTGGTAATTGGAGCCTTTCTTTTATTGTTCTTATTAACAGTCGGACAAAAGTTTTTTCTCTTGTTTCTCAGGAATTTCAACGATTCAGATACTAATGGTCAAAATGAAGCGGCATTGAAAAGAGCTGAAGAATTCGAGTCCTACGATGGTATCCTGAGTAGAAATAACCTCAAACCTCTTTTCACAGCATTGGGAATTTCGGTACTAATTGTCGGGATAAGCGTAGGATTGATGTCCCTGGTTAAGGAAGAGTCTAAAATGATTGTAGTAATATTAAGTATAACCACCCTTGGAATTCTGGCCTCTCTGGTACCCAGAATAAATGCTCTGCCGAAAACCTTTCCTCTGGGAATGTATTTTATATTGGTTTTCAGTCTGGTAGTTGCTTCTATGGCCGATTTAAGTGAAATGTTTGGTCAGGGTCAATCCATTGTTTTGCTTTCCCTGTTTCTGTTTGTTTTATTAGCCGTTATCGGATCCTTGCTTTTGCATGCTATTTTTTCCTGGATATTTAGAATTGACGCCGATCATTTTATTATTACTTCGGTAGCACTTTCCATGTCACCTCCATTTGTTCCCGTTGTTGCTGCAGCATTAAAAAACAGGGCAGTGGTGCTCCCGGGACTTATCCTGGGAATTATCGGTTATGCCATGGGCAATTATCTTGGTTACCTGATGTCGGTAATTTTAAAATGAAAGAATAGCTTCAATCAAAGGATCGCTTTCTAATTCAAAGTATTTTTCAATACCCTTTTCTTTGGAAAGATTAAGATATTTTTTTGCTTTTTTTAGCTTTTCCAGACGCATATAATTTCGGGCGATATACAAAAAAGGATAAGGGTTCTCAGGATCGGTCAGAGACCATAATTCAAAAAATTCAATTGCAGTTTCATAATTCATTAAGGATTCTGCCTGGTATATTGCACTTTCGAACAAATTCGTTTTCAGAAATCCCAGCAATCGCTCATTATGAATTTTTTCCTGTAAACTCTCTGTGGATTTAATCTTATCCCTGATATTTTTTATTTCAGATTTCCACCATCCGTACTTCATTTTGTCAATATTATATCCCATGGATACTGCACGGATTCTGTCAATGCTATTTAAGTAGTTTTTAAGTATTTCTTTTTCAGTATAATAGAGTCGCTCAGCCTTTTCTTTTAGTGAGATTTCATTTAAATGTGAAGGTAATTCAGGAGTTTGTTCCGGGAAATTCTGCTTTAAGGATATGAAATTATAATATGATTCGAGAAATAAACCTTGATTTAGTAAGGAAGTAAATTCATTCTGAACCTCTGTGATGGATGTTTTATTTTTATCAGGTAATAATCCTGCAAATTTCATTGCCAGTTCAAAATATTTTTTTTCCGGCCATTGGTGCTTGCCCGGAAATACAATTAATAAATGAAAACCGGGGGTTTCTTTACTTTCAACTAAATTTTGCCCCATTTCGGTAAGATTCATGTCTCGCGTACCAATCAATCCCACATAGTTTGAAATTGATTTTGCTTTTCTCTCAAAACCTAAAGGATATCCGGAACCGCAGGCAATCGTAGCCTTGATTTTTGGATTCATTATATGGTGGTAGGCAGCAAGCCGGCTTCCCCCGGAAAATCCGGCAAGAAATATGCTATTTTTATCAACAGGGTAGGTATTTGTAAGATGTTCAATAAGATCTGCAAGCAGCTTATTATTAACATCCAGTGAACCATTTTTTA
>CBDUPM010000513.1:0-2645 GCA_965369105.1 uncultured Bacteroidales bacterium
TCAGCTTGAAGTTGTGGAGAAGAAGAAGGAAGAATTAGAAAAGGCCCATAAACAGCAGGTTGAGCAACTTGAGACTATTTCCGGACTTTCAGGCGAAGATGCCAAAAGACAACTCATTGAATCCTTAAAAGACGAAGCCAAACACGAAGCAATGTCTTATATTAATGAGATCATGGAAGAGGCAAAAATGACAGCCAACAAGGAAGCTAAGAAAGTGGTTATTAAAACCATCCAAAGAGTAGCTACCGAGCAGGCGATTGAAAATTCAGTTACGGTTTTCAATATTGATTCCGATGAATTAAAAGGAAGGATTATAGGCAGGGAAGGTCGGAATATCCGTGCACTGGAAGCCTCAACCGGTATTGAAATAATTGTGGATGATACACCGGAAGCAATTATTCTGTCAGGTTTCGATCCGGTCAGAAGGGAAATTGCCCGGCTCGCTCTTCATCAGCTGGTATCGGATGGCAGGATTCATCCTGCAAGGATTGAAGAGGTGGTGGAAAAAACCAAAAAACAGATTGAGGAAGAAATAATAGAGGTGGGGAAAAGGACTGCAATTGACCTGGGAGTTCATGGTTTACATCCCGAACTGATCCGTATGATAGGGAAAATGAAATACCGCTCATCTTACGGACAGAATTTACTTCAACACTCAAGGGAAGTCGCGAATCTGTGTTCAATCATGGCTTCCGAGCTCGGATTAAATGCAAAAATGGCCAAAAGAGCCGGTTTATTGCATGATATTGGGAAAGTTCCTGATGACGAACCGGAATTGCCTCATGCTATCCTGGGAATGAAAATGGCAGAAAAATATAAGGAAAAAGCAGAGGTTTGTAACGCCATTGGTGCCCACCATGATGAAGTTGAAATGACCAGTCTTTTGTCCCCGATAGTCCAGGTATGTGACGCCATATCCGGTGCCCGTCCGGGAGCCCGCCGCGAAGTGGTTGAGTCTTATATTAAAAGACTAAAGGAACTCGAAGCAATGGCTCTATCTTACCCCGGAGTATTGAAAACCTATGCTATTCAGGCAGGTAGAGAATTAAGGGTTATTGTGGGTTCCGAGAAAGTCACCGATAAGGAAGCTGAGTCATTATCATTTGACATTGCTCAGAAAATCCAGGATGAAATGACCTATCCGGGTCAGGTTAAAATCACTGTAATTCGCGAAACACGTGCCATAAGTTTTGCAAAATAATTTGAAATGAAAGTATTGATTACAGGAACTGCGGGATTTATCGGATTCCATCTTGCAGATAAACTAATCCAGCTTGGTCATCGGGTGCATGGAATGGATAGTATCAATGATTATTACGATCAGAATTTAAAGTTAAACCGGCTGGTTCAACATGGTTTTGTTAAAGAAGAAGTGTTAAAAACCGGCATTTTATGCCGAAGTACAAAGTTCGAATCTCTTAGCTTTCAGCGGTTGCAGCTGGAAGACAAGAAAGCGGTAATGGATGTTTTTGAAGAATTTAAACCTGAGGTAGTTGTAAATCTTGCTGCGCAGGCAGGAGTTCGTTACAGTCTGACAAATCCCGAAGCCTATATTGATGCCAATATTACCGGATTTCTGAATATCCTGGAAGCCTGCAGATACTTTCCGGTAAAACAACTTCTTTACGCCAGCAGCAGCAGTGTATATGGTCTGAATAAGAATATGCCTTTTACCGTTCATAAAGGTGTAGACCATCCGGTCAGTCTTTATGCGGCAAGCAAAAAATCAAATGAGATGATGGCTCATACTTATAGTCATCTTTTTGGTGTTCCAACTACCGGTTTAAGATTTTTTACGGTATACGGACCATGGGGAAGACCCGATATGGCCTTATTCCTTTTTACAGATGCAATTCTAAAGGGAGAAGCCATAAGAGTATTTAACCATGGCAAAATGGAGAGAGATTTTACTTACGTGGATGACATTGTCGACGGAATATCAAAAATGCTTGATTCCCCTCCCCTGAGCGGAAAAAACTGGGATCCTGAAAACCCCGATCCTTCATTTTCATCTGCTCCCTACAGACTTTACAACATTGGGAATAATTCGCCGGTTAAACTGCTTGATTTTATTAAAGCCATAGAGAAGGCAACCGGGAAAAAAGCCATAATGAAAATGGAAGATATCCAGCCCGGAGATGTTGAAAAAACCTGGGCAGATGTTGAAGATCTGATCTCTGACTTCCAATACAAACCCAATACTCCTGTAGATGAAGGGATTAATAAGTTCATCACATGGTTCAGGGCCTATTATAATCGTTAAGGAGAAGGTTTTTGAACGATTTTTAATAATTGGGTGATATCCTCAACTTTATCTTTATATCCTAATTTTTCGTAGGCAAAAATCAGGTTTCTGAATGTCCTTTCAATGGTAGTATTATTGGAACAGGGAATATAATATTCAGGTTTGGGTTCGAGTTTTTGCTGACTTAAAAAATGATCCACATCTTTTTTACTTAACACCGAACCTTTTTTAAAGGGATTGATATAAAACAGAATCCCATTCGGATCGTCTTCAAAATATGGGTCTTTCCAGGCAAGGATATAATTTAAGGGGAGATTCACACCTGCCACAGGAAGCCCGAGTTTTTCCGCCACTGCCGCGTAGAGGATAGACAGAGAAATAGGATTTCCTCTTTTGGTTT
>CBDUPM010000514.1:0-2639 GCA_965369105.1 uncultured Bacteroidales bacterium
ATACTGGTAAAATTGATTCCGGGCCATAATGAAAGCATATTCAAATAATTCTTCATCGCTAACGCTGATTTCATATGCTTTGACCAGCTGGTTTTTTACTAACTGCCAACGAAACTCATCTTCATAATTTTTAAAATCTTCATCAATTTTTTCTGAAGTAAGATCTTCGTTGACTGCTACCAGCCATCTTTTCAGGAATGTTTCCGGAAGAGTAATTTTTGCCTTTTTAATGAAATAATCTTTTGCGTCGATAGCAAATTTATAATTTGATTCCCTTTCATAATTGACTTTTAACTCTTCTTTTATCTTTTCCCGGAATTCATCTTCCGACTTAACATTTCCTTCTCCATATGCTTTATCAAAGAGCTCCTGATTCACTTCGTGCTTTTCAAATTTAAGGACTTCTTTGATTTCTACCTCAAATTTTGATGAAATTCCTTCAAGTTTTTCTTTTTCCACCTTTAACATAGCTGCTATTTCCGTATCATTCGGATAGGCTTTTCTAATATCAAAGGCAATGGTATCGCCCGATTTCTTATTGAGGAAAGCTTTTTTCTGCTTGTCATCCTTCATCATATCCAGCGACATACTTACCTCATCAACAACCAGGCCATTTTCTTTTCTTTCACCATTTTCTTCCAGTTCATATACAGAACCCTTGATCAGTTCATCGGATCCTGCCTTTTCTACCGGTTTGAGCTCGCCAAAACGTTTGGCGATTTCTTCTATCTGCTCCTCAACCACTTTCTTTTCAACTTTCAGCTTATAAAACGTGATTTTATCCTTTTCGGTAACTTCCGATTTAAACTCGGGACTTATCCCCAGGTCAAACTGGAAACTGAATTCTTTATCATTGTCAAAATCAGGAATTTGTGAATCTTCATGAGGAAGAGGTTCACCAAGAATATCCATCTTCTCTTCATTGATGTATCCCATCAGTTTTTCAGAAACCAATTTATTGATTTCTTCTACCAGGACAGGTTTATAATAAAGTTTTTTGATCATTCCCATAGGTACATTTCCTGGACGAAATCCTTTGATGCTAGCAGTTTTTCTATAATCTCTCAGAACTTTATCTACCCTTTCCTGGTAGTCATTTTCTTCCACTTTTAAGCTTATTACTGCATTCAGATCGTCAATTTGTTCCTTTTTAATGTCCATTTTTAAATTTTTTATTGTGATAAGTTTAAAAACCGCTATTGGCAAGGCAAACTTTTGCCAGGGCAATAGCGGTTTAAAAATGTGCGGATGAAGGGACTCGAACCCCCACACCTCGCGGTACTAGATCCTAAGTCTAGCGCGTCTACCAATTCCGCCACATCCGCGAAAATTTTTGCAAAGGTATAACTATTTTTTAGATTCTGAAAGAAATAAATTTCTGCTTTTTTATTAATATTCTCTTTTGAGAAAACACCGAACAAGAAACACAGGATACCCCGGCCATCAATAATTCCTTAGCTCAAAATTCTTCCCCAGGTATAATTTGCGAACCTGCTCATCATCGGCAAGATCCTGGGCCGTTCCAGCCTTAAGTATTGAACCTTCAAAAAGAAGGTAAGCCCTGTCGGTAATAGTTAAGGTTTCATGAACATTATGGTCGGTTATCAGGATGCCGATATTTTTTTCTTTCAAGGTTGATACAATCTGCTGAATATCCTCAACGGCAATCGGGTCAACACCTGCAAATGGTTCATCCAGCAGGATAAAATGCGGTTTAAGCGCCAGGGCCCTTGCAATTTCGGTTCTTCTTCTTTCACCACCGGATAGTTGTATTCCCAGGCTGGTTCTGATTCGGTTCAATCCGAATTCATCCAATAAGGATTCCAGCCTTTCTTTTTGTTCATCCTTTGGCATTTTAGACATTTCCAGTACGGCCTTGATATTATCTTCTACACTTAGTTTTCTGAAAACGGAAGCTTCCTGTGCCAGGTAGCCAATTCCCATTCTGGCCCGTTTGTAAACCGGTTCCCCGGTAATTTCCTTATCATCTAAAAAAATCCTGCCTTCATTGGGAGTTATCAGTCCCACAATCATGTAAAAAGAAGTTGTTTTCCCGGCACCGTTGGGTCCCAGCAAACCTACTATTTCCCCTCTTTCAACTCCAAACGAGACTCCCTTTACCACCGTTCGGGAACGGTATTTTTTTACAAGATTCTCTGTATAAAGTTTCATAGTTTTTTAGATTTTTGCGGATATGCAGGGACAGTATAACAACGCTAATATAAGTTATTTATTTTCTTCACTCAACCGGTCTTCTTTTTCCTGCTTCCTGACTATTCTTTTTGATATAAAAATTCCTAATTCATAAAGGATTAGCAGAGGCAAGGCAACCAATATCTGACTGAATACATCAGGAGGTGTGATAATTGCCGACAGAGCAAGAATTACAACCAGCGAATGTCTTCGGTATTTTTTCATAAACTGGGGAGTAATCAAGCCTGCTTTTGTAAGAAAGTAAGCCAGAACAGGCAATTCAAAAATCACCCCGGAGGCAAGAACAACGGAGGAAAGTGTACTCACATAGGAGATCAGGTTAATCTGGTTACTAACTTCTTCACTCACAGAATAACTGCCTAAAAAATGAACGGTAAGGGGGCAAATAATAAAATAACCAAAACATACTCCAGTAATAAACAGAA